>JAUQYS020000049.1:0-4727 GCA_030587585.2 Candidatus Njordarchaeota archaeon | reverse complement strand
ATTCGAGATTACAGAGGCTCTAATAAGAGAGATATATGAGTTGAGTAATGGAAATATTCTTCCTAGCGCTGTTCTTTGTAGAGTTCATAGAAATAGGGTAGATCTAAATAGATCCTATAAACCCTACCATCCTCGCGCAATAGAAATCTATGATACATTTCATTCTGTTCTTCTTAGAATAATCAACAAGTTGAGACAAGAATACGGAAAGGTCATGATATTAGATATTCATGGAATGAAAGACAATAAAGAAGAAATAATACTCGGCACTAATTATGGAAACAGTGTAGGAGAGGTAATAGGATGGTATCGGGAAATACGAAGCGCTCTTGAGGAAGAGTTCATCTTAAGTGTTGATGAGCCTGGCTATACGGGATTTCACATAACTCAAGAGTATGGCTCACTAAGAAATGTTGGCGTAGTGCAAATAGAAATAGCGAGAAGAATACGAACAGATAACGATCTTTCGCATAAGTTTATTCACAAAATAGCCAAATCCGTTTTGAATCTCTACATGGATGATATGTAACTCCTTTAGAGCTAGGACTATTATATCATGACGAGAAGACTTAGATATTGATGACCAAACGGCCGAAAAAAGGCTATATAGATAAAAAATTTTTTATTTATATCTGTTCTATGGAGGAGAATCTTGTCGGGCATATTTGGCAGGGTACTCTGCATTATACGTATAGGCGAACCGCTTAAAAATGTTAGAGATCTTGATGATATAGCGCTAAGGATATTCTTGCATTTAGCTTATTTCTTGACAAAAACATACTCTAATAATGGTTTGTGCTGTGTGATAGGCGAGTGGTACTATAAGAACATAGACCTATGGGCAAAACCTTTGGAAGCATTAATCGAAGAGAATGATTTGGATTATGTCGATATAGACGAGATATGGCTCCCAGTTCTTTATGATTCTGGATTTAAGGTAAGAATGAGACCTCTTTATGACGAATTAGAAGTAGAATTACTTGAAGAAGACTATAAAAAAATTTTTAGCATAGTTGATAAGTTATTGCGCGTGATGGAAGAAGAAAATAATGGAACATTTAGGCTTATTCCGATTTTCAAAATAGATCTCCGTATAGTTCCTGGAGCATCTTTTTTTAGATCCATAGAAAGTATAGGAAAAAATTATATTGAAAGCTTTCTGCGTTTTGTCGAGTGGGCCATAATCCGATATAATATATGGAACATAAAAACTAATATCGGGGGAAGCGATTTTAGCCTCAAAAAATATGTGTTGGAGCCCTTCGAAGAAAAGGCATCAATAACTATGTTTGCATCAGCATTTGTAAACAAAATAAAGAGAAGAATAATCAGCGGAGAATGCAGAATAATAAGTCTATTGTTGTCGGGAGAAATAATAGGCTCCGAAGCAAACATATATGCTCAGATTTTAGGAAATAGGATTTTAGTGGTCTCTTCGTTACGTGATAGAGTAATAGAAATAGTAGAAAAATGGAAAAAAATAATAGAAGAGACTATATAGAGACAAATAAAGCTTGTCGATAATAGGACTAAATCGTTTTATATAATGGAAGGCAGACAGGCTCATTGTTAGTTCGTTTGGGGAACAAAGCTATTTCATCTTTTTTGGTTGTTTTTTGGCTAATGGGTCGTGTATTAGTATTCTTTGATATATGTTTTTTTATTTTTTTATTGGTGAAATGGATGTGGGATCTTCTAGAATATGCGATACAGATAGCGGAGAAAAGTGGGGCAGATTTTGTAGAGGCTAGAGGGGAATCACAAAAAACTACAATAATACGATTCATAGACAATATAGTTAAGAGTGTAGAATCGTCACACCTAGTTGGCATAGGAATAACAGTGGTTATAGGCAAGTCTAGGGGTCATGGTTTCACGGGGCTTCTTGATAAGCAATCTATTGAATCAGCTGTTAAGAAGGCGATAGACGCCGCAAGAGGATTTGAACCATTAGCTGAGCTATCGGCCGAGCCTATAGAGTACAAACCTAGGGACTATGAAGGAATGAAACCGTCAAGAATCAAAGATCCAGAGAAGATGGAATTCGAAGAAAAAATAGAGCTAGCAAAAAGAGGCATCAATGCGGTTAGAGGTCATGAGGGCATACAATCAATAACAACAATATATGCAGAATTAACAGGTGAGAGGTTCTTTCTCAATAGTGAGGGCTTGAAAAGACACTGGAGACCGATGAGAAATGGCCTATATTATCAAGTAATATTCAGAAAAAACGGGAACATAGGTATAGGCAGAGAACAGTTTGCGTCTTCACATGGCTTCGAAATATATGAGAAATTCAAACCAGAGGATCTTTCAGAAAAAGCATTAAAAAGCGCGGAAGAATCAGCAGAGGCGCGAGGCATAAAACCAGGAAAATATCCGATCGTAGCCGATCCAGATTTTGCGGGAGTGCTTGCTCACGAAAGTTTTGGGCATCTGACTGAAGGTGACTACGTAGCCACAAAGGCATCGATTTTATACGGTAAACTGGGAGAAAAAGTTGGTTCTGACTACGCAACAATTATAGAGTCTGGCGATCCAGTTAATTATGGATGGTATATCCCGTATGATGACGAGGGAGTAGCCACATTAACTGTTAAACTATTGGATAAAGGAGTATTAAGGGCGTATCTGCATTCTAGAAGCACAGCAAAAATAATGAATTCTGAATCGACTGGGAATGCTAGAGCTATAAGTTTTATGTTTCCAGCGATAGTGAGAATGAGGAATACCTATTTTGGTCCAGGAGATATGTCAAAGGAAGAAGTCTTTGAGATCATAAAGAAGGGAGTCTATGCGGAAGGAAGCGTTGGTGGCCAGACTGAGGATACTGGAAACTTTACATTTGCTGCGGATAGGGCATATTGGATAGAGAATGGAGAAATATCTTATCCCTTAAAGGGTGTCGTAATAAGAGCTCATATATTAGAATTTCTGAAAAATATTATTGGTGCCTCAAAAGATCTTGTAGTAAAAACAAGCGTTCTTGGTGGATGTGGCAAGGGAGGACAGTCTCCTTTGCCAGTAGGAGATGGTGGACCATATCTTGCAATAAGGGAGGCAATAGTTGGAGGAGGTGTTTAAAAAATGGAAGAAAAGCTAAATGAGTTAATTTCTATAGGCGAAAAAATTGTTGAGAAGTCTAGGGATATTGGGGCAGATGATTTGGAGATTTATATCTCATTTCAAGAAACAACCAATGTTAGGCTGATAACAAATTATATTACGACACAGTCAGGAATCGATGTTGGTGCGGGAATAAGAGTAGCAATAGGAAAAAATGTTGGTTTTGCGTCGGTTTCCAGCACAGACATAGACAAGCTTTTAGAAACAGCAAAAATGGCGGTTAAAATTGCAAAAACGAAAGGAGAGGATCCAAATTTTAGACATCTTCCTGATCCTATGGGAGCATACAGTAGAGTTGGAATATTCGATGAACATATATATGCTATGGATGTTTATGAGATAGCAGAAAAAGTCAAGAACGTGATAAAAATTGCGAAGGATCGTGCTGCGAAAATAAGAAAAATAGATGTGTATTTAGTTAAAGCAAACTATGCTTTCGCAGTAATAAATTCCCGTGGAGTAAACTCTGGTGACTATGGTGCAGTATTTTTCAACTGGTTAGATCTGGATGTAGAAGATGCTGGTAAACATGGAAAAGGAATGGATTTCTATATTACTAGGAAATTTAATGAAGCAGAGTTTCTTGAAACAGTAAATGTTGCTACTAACATGGCAAGAGAAGGTCTTGAGGCGAAGAATGTGGGCGAAGCTTTTGAGGGGGATGTCCTGATAGAACCAATGTTTTTGGAGTCCTTGATATGGCCTCTTTGGTATAACATTTCTGCACTAAATGTCCAAGAGAAAAGAAGCCGATTTATTGGTATGATTGGAAAAAAAGTTGCAAGTGATAATCTCACATTATATGATGACGGAACGTTACCTGAAGGTGTAAATACGAGCGCCTGTGATGATGAAGGAATACCTATGAGAAAGAAGATTGTGATTGAAAAGGGTATACTTAAGACATATTTATATGATACATATACCGCATATAGAGAAGAAAAAGAAAGTACAGGCAACGCAAAGCGTCGGGGCTACAGATCTCAGCCGTCACCGCAACCAACGAATTTTGTTTTTGTTCCGAACACAAATAAGAAATTAAATGATCTGATAGGAGAAATAGACAAGGGAGTGCTATTGAGAGGCGAAGCGATGGGTTCTCATCTTATAAATCCTATAAAGGGTTCGATGGCTATAACTTGCCTGAATGCACTATATATTGAAGATGGAGAGGTAAAATATCCACTAAAAGCAGTATCTATGAGTTCTGACTATTTTGAGTTTCTAAACAAAATAGAAAAAGTAGGAGCCGATCAAAGAATAGTATATCAAGGAAAATTGGCACCGATCATTGTAAGGGGCGTTCACTTCAGCTGATTTTTCTTCATATTTTTTTGTTTGTTTTGTGATAACTATGGTTATGACGAACGATAGGGGGTGTAGTAGGTATAGGTTTCTTTTTGCCGGAGTTTTTTCTATGATGTATGCTGAGGTTTTCGCTGGGGCTTCATTATTATGGTTTTTTGATTTGTGGGCATTATTAGTGACTTTTCCTCTATATTTTGCGCATCTTTTATTCTTTTGGACGTTGGCATATAAGACTAATAGGACTTCTTTTAGTTCTCTATATCTTTTTGGTGTTCTTTTTGGTATGTATGAAT
>JAUQYS020000413.1:0-2403 GCA_030587585.2 Candidatus Njordarchaeota archaeon | reverse complement strand
CAAAAAACTAAGCCCTATCGCGATAAGTAGGGTCTTTTTGCTGATAAGTATTCTGTTCTCATCGCGTCCTCCATAAGCAGAAATTATTAGGAGGATAAATGCTAGCAGCCCAGAGGCATTTGCTAATTGAGAGAAGTTATGTATTGCCTGAGTATCGATTTGTAAGGTAATATTCTTTCCAAAAAGTATTTTATGTATCCAAGAGACAACAACACTATGAGTTTCGTGGCTAAAGATTATGTTTGTATGATCGGTCTTCGGTATTTTTATAATCTCTCTATAATGACCACTCACATTATAAAGATTTCCGAACTCTGGGTCCTGATTAATAGTTCTTTTAAATGCCTCAATAACGGTGCTTTCCGAAATTAACATATCGCTTTCAGCCAGAACAAGAAGAATATTTTTTGGTTTGGATACACTAAAGTTCTGGGGCACAATATCAACAAAATGACCGATCCCAGGAGCTATACCCACAACGACATCAAAAATATCATACTTGATCCCTAGGTAGCATGCTAAGGCGCCCCCCATGCTGTGACCAACAACAGAAAGTTTCGAAAGATTATAGCCTCTACCCTTGAGAAATTCTACAATTTCGAGAATATCGTCTTCGAATTGTGCAATTCTAGGATTAATAGCTCTGGCCTCCATAAATCCTCCACTTCCACCATGGCCTGGCAAATCAATTAATACACTTATAAGTCCCGTTGAGGCCGCTGCGTATGCCAATAATTTTAGTGTTTCTTTATGGCCCGAATAGCCATGTATAAATAAAACAGTGCCATAATGTTGTTTGTTTTTATTGGTTATTATTGTTACTGAAAGAGGCTTGTTTCCGATAGAGAATGTTTCTTCATTGTAATCAGATACCATTGTTTCGACATTAACGAGAGAGTAGATAAACACGAGTAGCAGAAATATTGCTACTATTCTTAGCTTCATTTGATTCACCATGCTTATAAAGATGTTTTATTGTGAATATTTGCATTCATATTTATGTTTATTGTATCCAGTGAAACTACTACCGGCGAGGAAACTCTAGTTTTTAGCAAGTATTTTTATTGCTTTCGGCGACAAGATTATTATTTTTCTTTTTATTGCCCCTGCAATACCTAATTGTGTATGTGCTCTTTCAATTATTGCTAAAATTCCGTGAACCAATTCTTGCGTTTTTATTTTTGTTTCTTCGATCACCTTTGATGATGCAATGATCTCGTTTTTATCTACTGTCTTGGTTGTTATTTTTACCTCAAATATGCTTATCTCGCCGTTCTCGGTTATTATGTCTGCATTCTTGATTCCCGATAAAAATTATTTATAACATATTTAAATGCTAGAAAACTTGAAAACAGCCTTTGCATCATTTATCCCGCATAAAAACCATACTCCTATTTAATCCAGCAATTCTTCAATATCCTCAGATCCCTCACTCTCCTTGTATTCTCCTGACCTTATGTTTCGGAAAAAATTTATTCTCCTAGATACCAAAGCCATTATTGGTATCCAGTTTAGTTCCCTTGCTGTGTGCAGAATTTCATTAGCTTCAGATTCTGATAACCACACTCGTCCAGCTGAAGAGTATTTTACTTGAATTCCTATATTTTTATCTGCTATTTTTACATAAATGTCAAATGTTCCTCGACTATCATGAGAGTAGTATGGTATGTAGCCCCTTTTTAGTAGATAGTTTCCTACTATGCGCTCAGCCCAGTGTCCAACAACTACTACTTCTGATGGCTTGTAACCCTTTAATATTGTCTCTATATATCTTCTGAATGTGGGATCCACGAATTCATAGTCAGCATTTGTGGGTCTTATTATTCCCATACGCCTCAGCTTAGCAACAATTGGGATTTCCCATGGCTCAAAGATACCTTTATTTAGAACTTTCTTAAGGACTTTGAGTGAATCATTAATGCTTAGTATCCTCTCGAGATAGTCCTCAAATATGGGAAGCAAAAACTTGTAAAGCTCATTTTTAGCCTTTCTAAGCGAATACCTATTAATTCTACCTTCCATGTATATATGGTGACCCATAAACTGCATATAGAATGGATGATGCCCCGCTGCTTCTGCTACAGCCATAGCATCTTCCTCACATATCTCCATATCTCCCTCTTTAAAAAGCTTTTTCAGCATACCCACAGCATCATCTCTACTAAATGGTCCTAGATAAATCATCTGGAACCTGCCACCCCACACATCCAAAGCCTTCATAAGAGGTTCTATAACAGATCCACAAACAACATAACTTATCCTAGCACCCTCCGCAAAGCTTCTAAAAAAACCAAATAGATCCTCATCACTAAACCCAGCATAGAACCCCTCATGCCTAACCCTCGACGGCAATAGATGAAACTCATCGAAAAGAAGAAACAACCACTTCCCTTTTTTATTAAG
>JAUQYS020000388.1:0-2959 GCA_030587585.2 Candidatus Njordarchaeota archaeon | reverse complement strand
AAAAAATATTGAATTTGTTTTTCGTTAGAGTGAAGCATAATTTTTTGATGGCGTTGAAAAATGGAATTTGTTCCACTGTGGGAAACAGAGGAAAAAGATCCGCATAAGCTTTTATCTATGGCCATCCTTGTTATGTGGCTACTTACATTCATCGTAAATGGGATAGCGATATCGATGTATTATAGTGCTCAGGAATATGCTGATAGGTTTTATATACGAACATTGCTCGAAGTACAGGCCGATATATTTTTGTTGCAGAGCATTTCGGGGATTCTTTGGTTCATAATAACAGTCTACATTCTCATATCAACATTATTCTTCGAGAAAAGAGACAAGCTCAATATTTTTTCTGGTTTAATGTTTTTTGTGAGCGGAGTGGCCGAACTAATATTATCCATATATTTTCTAGGACTGAGAGACAAGATGCTATACTACGTAGAAAAATTTCCGCTAATATCGATCGATGAATTTGTGGACAGTTTATATGCAATATCTGAAGAAGCATCACAAATAGCGCTATATTCTGGCATAATAATGAGCCTAAGTATCGGAGGCGCATTTATTTTTCTTGGTTTAGGTGTTAGAAAAGCTGCAGATTCTATTCTGAGAAAGCTAAAGGCACCAATACCAGACATCCAAGCGGAGCCCGCAAGCAATCTTCCAAGCTATTTTGAAAGCGTGGTTTTTCCAACAATAAAAGAAGGCGCAAAAAAAATGAAGAGTGGGGGAAACATATATATTCTTAGTGGCGTAATGGATTGCTTGTCCATAATAATCCCGGCATTTGGGACGTTATCGTTCATACTATTTATCGTGGGAATGATGATGATAGGGTCAGGAAGAAAGATGATTAATCAAGCAGTGCAGAGATTTCTCGCACCAAAAGCAGAAGAAGTCTCGGAGTCTTCGAAAAAGGAGGTGATTAGTGATGAGACGGAGTAGGAAAGGTGCCATTTTAATAATATTTATGATGCTTTCAAGCATGATATTTTTAGAGAAATACGATAATTACTTAGTAAGTGTGGAAAATAAAAATTTAAGTGTATTAACACCAAGTACGGGGAGGCTATTAGGCAATATTTTGCCAGAACGTCCAAGAATGAGGGATTTATTGTCTTTAAAATCCCCAAAAGATATAGTCATGGAGCTAAGATTCGGAAATATTCTTTTTACAAAACAAGATGGAAATGCAATCGAGCCATGGCTTCCTAATTGTATTAGTATGGTTACTGGCGAGGGATATATCCTACCCGTAAACATAACAACATTAGAATTGCCGTATAATGCATATAACATAAATATTAGTGTAGAAACATCAGAATACTCTATAATCAATATACCTGGAAAAATTAGAAAAGCAGAAAAACCCAGAACACTGTTCTTTGGTGCAAATATGTCTAATATAAAATACGAAGAGAACTTGGAGGCTCTTCTAAACTATGAGATACACTCGGGAATAGATCCCTCCACATTGACTAGACATAAATATCTTGTGGTGAGGCTAAAACCACTCGAATTACTTAATGATAACAGCGCAAGGCTGTATAGGTATATAAGGCTAAGAATAAGGTATACCGAGCAGAAAAATCTTAGAATACTTGCAGACAACAATTTTGATGTTCTTATACTATCCTCCAAAAATCTTAGTCAGGCAGTCGAAAAACTACAAAAAATGAAAGAAAAAGATGGGCTAAGAACAAAAATAGCATATGTAGAAGATATATATGACCTATACTCTGGACAAGAATTAGATAAACCAGCCATGATAAGAGAATACATAAACAATACCGTTAGGAGCAACAACATAAAATTTGTAATAATATTCGGGGACGACGATGTAGTCCCAGTAAGATACGTATATATACCTGATGGAGCCTATGATAATAATCCCGAAATAGATGGAAAAGAAGTAGAAACAGACCTATACTATGCAGATCTAGATTTCTCCTGGGATGACAACGGAGACAACAAATGGGGTGATTTGTTGTATGATAAAGTTGATGGGTATCCCGACGTTATTGTTGGAAGGATTCCAGTGAGCAATATTACTGAGGCCCTAGGAATAGTGAATAAGATCGCTAGATACAAACCCAGTAAGCCGTTATATTCACGAGTTCTGTTTGCTGGTACCGATACATTTATGATAGGATATCCGGAAGGAGAATATCTTCTAGAATATTCCCAAAAATTCGTAAAGGACGCAGATGTAGTGAAGATCTATGAGACATATGGAAATCTAACGAGAACAAGCTTTATAAGAGAGATGGATAAAGGATATGCACTAGTCGCGTTTACTGGTCATGGTCTTCCCGATAGCCTAGCTCTAAGCTTTTCTCAGACATACTCTATTGGTGATGCAAATAATCAGATCAATAAAGTATTACCAGTATTTGTTGCGCTGTCATGCGATGCTGGTAGATTCGCTGGAATCGATGGGATAGGGGAAGCATTGGTTGTAAATCCAGATGGTGGAGCGATAGCATATATAGGATCAACTAGGATTGCTTGGGGCTATATCGGCGAATTAGTAACGACGGGCCTTATGGGCGAGATGCTTTGGCGAACAATTAAAGCATATTTTAATGATACTATACGACATTATTTGGGAAGTATATGGACACAAGTAATAAAAGAATACATCGCAACGAACCCAATCTATACAAATCTAGCTGGTTATTACATCGATTGGAAGACCGTAGCGGAATTTGTATTATTGGGCGATCCTACTCTTTCTCTGATACCTATAGATAAAGAAATTGTGCAGAGCTCTGGTATGAGTATTATAAACAATGCAACACAGATCGCAAACAAAACTATGATGTTTAATGGCGGTATTGAGATATATAACGGGACACTAACAATAAACAACTCTGTTTTAATACTTAACAATACGAGTATTTATGCATATAACTCTACTCTAATCATAGAGAACTCAATAATCCAATGGGGAGATATCATA
>JAUQYS020000346.1:0-3851 GCA_030587585.2 Candidatus Njordarchaeota archaeon | reverse complement strand
AGCGACTGCGAATAAACAATACGTCCATCAAGCAGAATTTCATAGTGATCAAGCATAGTATTATCTTCCGCCGTAAAATTGACATATATTGTATCGTTGTTTGTATATGTTCCATTAGGGAAAATTATCGACAATATTGTTGGTGGTTCTATGTCTCCGATGATCTTGAAAATATATACTATTTTGCATTCATGACCAGCCCAATCCCACGCATATAGAACCATTACAAATGTAGATATTGTATATGTTTCAAGCGAAAACTCAATGTAAACATGTGTTTGTAATTCTGTAAATGTTTTACTCCAAACAATAGAACCATTAATCTCTACTTTTATTTCTGCTAATCCGACGCTGTCTTTAGCCTGTGTTTTAAATACAATCGGCTTTGCTGATATTATAGTAGTATCATTATATAACATATAGTTTTGTGAGTCATTTGAATAAATAACATCGAGAAACTGCGGAGCAGTTATATCAACATAAAAGTCTACTTGTTTTTCCGTTATCCTACCCGCTATATCATATGCACGAACATATAAAGTATGTAAGCCCTCACTTAGATCACTAAATGTATACGATGTCCCCAGACCAATATCTATCCACTCGCCATCATCTAATCGTATCTCGTAATGGTCTATACCATAATTATCAGATCCCGACCACTCGGCGATAACATAATCCATATCGAGAAATTCCCCCTGCTGTGGGGAAAGTATCGTGAGATTTGGTGCTGTCAAATCAAGATATACATATACCCCTGCAGGTTCTCCCGTGTTACCAGCCCAATCTGTTGCCCTAACATACATCCAATGCAGACCCTCTTCATTCGACAAAAAAGTTACTGTTGTATCTTTACCAACATTTCTCCATTCTCCATCATCCAACTTTACTTCATAGTAGGCTATACCACTAACATCGCTTCCCGAATATCTAAGTGATAAGCTTTTAACATAAGATCCATTCGATGGACTTAGAATTGTGACTTGCGGTGGAGATGTGTCGACATAAAAGAGAACGGAGTCAATGCCTATATTTCCAGCCATATCATATACTCTAGCATAAGCACGGTGAGAGCCATCGAGAACATCCGTAAAAAGCCACGATGTCCCCAGACCTACATCTATCCACTCGCCATCATCTAATTTGACTTCATAGTGATGAATGCCAATATTATCACTACCCGACCACTCTACTAATACATCGTGCGAACCAATGACATCCCCCTCCTGTGGATGTATTATACACACCGCTGGTGGTTGCGTATCAACATAAAATGTGACGTTATCATATCCCTCGTTGCCTGCCATATCAACAACCTTAACATATACTATATGAACTCCATCTTCGACATAGAATTCGTAACTTGTATTCAATCCTACATCTATCCACTCGCCATCATCTAATTTGACTTCATAGTGATGTATTAGGTAGTTGTCCGACCCCGTCCATGTAACATCTACCGAGTGAGTATTTAGATAACTACCATTGGCTGGGTGAGATATATCTACTGTTGGGGGGGTGTGATCTACTATATACTCGTATGTTTTTTCTTCTATGTTTCCGCTCGTATCATTTGCCCAAACTTTGACGTAATGAGATGTGCCATCATCATATTGCGTAGTGTCCCAATCATATGTTAGTGTCCCCCCATAATTCCATACTTTTTTTAATGTGCCATCTATGTAAAGTTTCACGGTATCGACTCCTATATTATCAGTTACTTCTATTGTTAATGTTACAACTCCTGTTACATACGAACCATTTTCTGGGCTTATTTCTATAATGGGGGGCTGGGTATCCACTCTTGCTTTGTATTGTATAGTATTCACAGATGCTATTGTCGGTATTTCACAAAGAAGAATAGAAATTATGACAAGGAGTGTTATTTTGCGGTGCATCATATATCCCTCTTACAATCGCTTTTTATATTTGCGAAGAATAATCTCATAGTTCTTTGTTAGTTTGCATCCGCATTCTAATGCTTTGTTTATTGCGTCTTCTATAGTCGTCCATATTTTCCCGACGCATAATATTGCTTTTTCTTTTGGTCTTACACAATCGAGAAATATTACTTGTTCTATTGTTAATCCGCATATTGCGAACGAATATTCTTTTAGTGTTTCTCGCCATCCACATCGTGCAATAACTTCATATTTTCCTTTGCCATCTGAGATATACTTGCCCGCATATTTTGTCATTATGAGAAACGTATATCCCTCTCGGCGACATTTAGGAGCATAAGTCTTAACTATATTATATAGTGATTCCCACCCATATGCATCACACATAGTTATCACCGCTATCTGCCAAAAAAAGAAATAGAAAAATTTATTAAATAAGTAGAGAATTTCTACGATTCAAATATTGGCATATAGAAGGGCGACATGAAAAATAAGGCTATCATTATCACTAAGAATGTTTTTATCATTCTTGCGGTTTTTCCCCGTTTTTCAAAAAATCCACTATCCGAGAGTATGGCATAAACCACAAATGATACAAAGGACAATATCAATAGGAGTCCTGTGATTACTAAGCCCTCTAAGATGAACATTACTGCCGTGATGATTTGCAGTATCACGGGAACATAAGGATGTATCATATCATTCGCAAGAAGAATATATGCAAACAATGTTAGCATCCACATGAATATTCCTATCATTCCGAATATATTTGCCGAGAAAATAACGATATTAGCGATGACGAATTGAATTATCAACATTGTAAAACCTTTTGCATTTGATATTACTATTCTTGCATCCATTTTTCACTCCCCTTTTTTATCTAACAAAAAATAATTAAATTGTTCTATAAAAACTATGGCATTAAGGTAATTATTATAAAAGTGTTTATAACCATAGCAATCGCTATATATATCGAATCTTTGATGAAATTTCTATTTGGTCGACCATGCATCATGATTGAATGTTCTATTATTGGATTATATATTATCATCATCTTCATGCAGAATGTAGGATCTAAACCATAAAGAAGAGCCACAAGAGGCATTACTGCCATGTGTAGTGGAAATTTGAAATGTTGTATTTCTGGCATCGTGAAATATAATGTGTCAATGACTACTACATTGAATAATGCATATGCTATCAGTATTATTGAAAAACCAAAATGCGTTGCAACAAACCAAAAGGCTATTGAACAGAAAAAGTAATCTACGAACCAATCCAACCATCTATAGTATCTCATAAAAAATTCCTTATTGAGAAATATCTTATTGAACTCTATGTTTCTTCTGACGCAATAAAATAATATGAATATGCTATCAGACCAATCGATGACCCACGTCAATACGGGATACCCATAAACGGCAAAACGAGAATAAAGTAATGCTACATACAATACAATTACGTTAAGAACCACCCTGAAGACAAAACTCAGGTATAATAGCATAGCAAAAAATTTTTCGTCCACAAGCCTTACCGTTTTTTGTTCTTCCCCTTTACCGCCATACACCTTTGCGAATACTAAATATACTGTTAGAGTTGTCATCGTTAATATTAGGGATAGAAAATGTATATCAATTGGAGGTTTTTCCATAAGATAGTATAATAACAGTAATACGTCTGCGGGAAGTATTATTCTGATGTCCATTTTTATTAGTGCAAAAACCGTCACTAGGAACATGATGGCGATTACTATATCATAGTTTATGAAAATAAGAAATAGAAGAAACATCCACAGGCTAATACCATTTCGCATATTTTTTATAAGACCTTTCTGGGGCATTTTAGACTCCTAAAGTTTTATTTGTTCATCGAATGAGCAGGCAAATAATATTACTACAGCGAAAATCAGCATCCCTAAAATTATGACTGCGTAGAGGTTTATACTATATA
>JAUQYS020000331.1:0-3947 GCA_030587585.2 Candidatus Njordarchaeota archaeon | reverse complement strand
AAAAAAAGAGCAGGGGAAACCGAATTGTTGCTTCTTTTTCCAGCGCAATTAAAAATTTTTGTTCAATTCTTCCTGTGTTACTTGGTATAGTATTTCTCTTGGGTTTGTTTAAATCATATATATCCCAACAGATGATTACTTCAGTGTTTACAGGGGAGGTATTCAAAGATACAATACTGGGTTCAACATTGGGCAGTATTCTTGCAGGTAGCCCTATTACTAGTTATATACTCGGAGGAGAACTGTTAAAAGATGGAGTGAGTCTTCTTGCAGTTACTGCATTTATAGGCGCATGGGTTACTGTAGGAATCGTTCAGCTTCCAGCGGAGGCAGCTGTTCTTGGTAAAAAGTTTGCGATTACTAGGAATTTACTTAGCTTTCTTTTTTCAATGATTCTAGCAATAATGACATTTGTAACACTTGAGGTGGTTACTTGAACGCTGCTGAAAAAGAAAAAAGGAACAGGCAGAATAAAACAATTTATTACAGGTTTTCTTTCCTCATTTTTGTGATCATACTATATGTTGTGTTGTTTTTCTTTGATGCTGGAAAAACATATAATGCAATCCATGCGAGCGTAAATATTATTATTCAAATTCTACCAGTTCTTATCCTTGTAATATTTCTTATGGGTGTTTCAAATTATTTTTTAAAACCAAAAATAGTATCAAAATATCTCGGAGCGGAATCAGGTGTTAAAGGATGGTTTATCGCTGTTTCCCTAGGAATACTCAGCCATGGTTCTATCTATGTTTGGTATCCTTTGTTGAAGGAACTTCAGGATCATGGGATGAGAGTTGGGTTAATCGCAACGTTTCTTTATAACCGGGCAGTAAAAATCCCATTTCTTCCAATTATGATTTATTACTTTGGTGTAGCCTTCGTTGTTATCCTCACAATATATATGATTATTATTTCAGTTGCAGAGGGAAAACTCATAGAAACAATATTTTACATCCTTGAACGGAGGAGTGTGAACAATGTTTGAGCTTATCCCTGTATTTAATCGCTCAATTATGATAACGATTTTTGTTTTTGTCATGATGCTTCTAATTGATTATATTAACGTTGTTACTGCTGGGAGGATAAAAAAAACCGTACGAGGCTCAAAGACAAGGCAATACACTGTGGCATCGTTCCTAGGCGTAACCCCTGGTTGTTTAGGTGCATTTATGAATGTATCACTCTATGTTCATGGTCTTCTAACATTCGGTGCGATAGTTGGTGGGATGATCGCTACCTCTGGTGATGAAGCATTTGTCATGCTTGCATTGTTTCCCCAAGAGGCATTGATCCTATTTGTGATATTGTTTTTCTTAGGTATCGGTGGCGCATGGTTAGCTGATAAAACTGCGAAATTCTTTAATATAATACCTTGTGAAGAGTGTAAACTACAGAAGATACATGATATCGATGGTAAGCATCCTTTCCAGCCATCTGTGTTACGTAGTTTCCCTAGATTATCAATGGAGAGATATGTTTTAATCTTGATTTTTATGTTAATCATTATATTGAATCTTCTTAGTGTTTGGGGTCCTCAGAGTTGGAGCTGGGAAGAACCTGAGCGTATTATTTTATTATCATTATCCCTCGTTGCTATTTTGATAATTGCAACTGTTTCAGAGCACTATTTGAAGGACCATATTTTTAATCATATTGTTAAAAAACATATCTGGAGGATTTTTCTCTGGACGTTTTTCGCTCTGCTTTTTGTAGCACTTGGTCTTCAATACTGGGATCTTAAGCAGTTTGTTATAGGAAATATGGGCTTAATCCTCATTATCAGTGCTCTAGTTGGATTGATCCCTGAATCAGGGCCACATCTCATATTTGTCACCTTGTTCGCCAGTGGTCTTATACCTTTTTCTGTATTGTTAACTAGTTCTATTGTTCAGGATGGCCATGGGATGCTTCCTCTTCTTTCATATACAGTAAAAGACACTGTTTTGATTAAAATGTTTAATCTTATATTTGGTTTGAGTATAGGAGGTATTCTTTTCTTTTTAGGTTTTTAGAATTAAAGAATAGTGATACAATTATGAATGAAAAGGAATGGGATCGACTAGAAAAAGAAATAATAAACTGTAAAAAATGTAATCTATGGAAAACACGTAACAACCCAGTTATAGGAGAAGGATCAAGAACCGCACATGTACTATTTATCGGAGAGGCACCAGGTTACTGGGAGGATGTTAAAGGTCGTCCATTTGTCGGCAAAGCAGGAAAAATATTAGACGAATTGCTAAAGTCAATAGATATAGATAGAGAAAAGGTGTATATTGCTAATGTTTTGAAATGTAGACCATCAGGTAACAGGAATCCTTCCCAAACTGAAATAGAATCCTGTGTCCCTTATCTAGATCGGCAAATTGAAATGATTAATCCAAAAATTATAGTAACACTTGGGAATTTTGCATTATTATATATAGCGGGGAAATTTGGGTTAAAACAGGAGAATATAGGACGTATCCATGGAAAAACATTCAAAATTAAAACATTATTTGGTGATATGACCGTCGTCCCACTGTATCATCCCGCTGCTGCTGTGTATAACCCCTCGTTGAAAAAAACTTTATTAGAAGATATAGGCGTTGTGAAAAGGCTACTGTAGAGTAGGATATTTTTGAAGAACCGAAATAAAAATATTCTTAAAATATCTTGTTTTCCAACTAGAAACAATAGGTGAATAATATGTATGCTCCCGCCGGGATTTGAACCCGGGTGGCTGGCTCGAAAGGCCAGAATGATTGGCCGGACTACACCACGGGAGCAAATGATAGTCCCGCCCAGATTCGAACTGGGGTCGCTGGCTCCAAAGGCCAACATGATTGACCACTACACCACGGGACTAAAACATACAATGTTTTTGGTGCAATGGACCTGGATAAAGATTTTCATATTTAACCTTTAACATCCTGAGTTGATGTTAATCCTTTATATATGAAATCCTTATTTATGTGACTCTATGGCTCTAGTAGATGAAGAACTTCTTAATAAGATTTCTTCAATTTTAAAGGAGAAAAAACTAAAAATTGCAACTGCGGAGTCATGCACAGGTGGTTTAATAGCGCATACACTCACAAACATATCTGGTAGTTCAGATTATTTTGACAGAGGGATTGTTTCATATAGTAACAGAGCAAAAAAAGAACTCATTGATGTCCCAGAGAAAATATTAGAAAAATATGGAGCAGTAAGTAAACAAGTTGCTGAGGCGATGGCCCTTGGTGTTAGAAAAAAATCGAAGGTTGATATTGGGCTTTCTTCTACAGGTATAGCTGGTCCTACTGGTGGCACCAAAGATAAACCAGTAGGACTTGTACACATTGCTATCTCTACAGAGAATAAAACATATTCAAAGAAATTCTTATTTTCTGGAGATCGTCTTCAAAACAAGATCAGTACATGTAACGCAGCTTTACAAATGTTATATGATTATCTAAAAACAATAGTAGAGGTATCCAAATGATTGAAATTGATGGATCATATGGAGAAGGCGGAGGGCAAATACTAAGAAACACAATTGCTCTTTCCACTATCACAAAAAAACCAGTAAAAATAAAAGACATAAGAGCAAACCGCCCCAACCCTGGTATAAAAGCACAGCATTATATAGCAATCAAAAGCATCCAAGAGCTATGTGATGCAAAGGTTGGAGGATTAGAAATCGGTTCATCAGAAGTAACATTCTATCCCAGAGAAATCAAAGGAGGCAAATACAGATTTGATATTGGAACAGCAGGTAGTATAACCCTTGCTTTCCAAGCTTGTATTCTTGCATCTGTTCAAACAAAAAAACCTATAAAAATCACATTAACAGGGGGTACAGATGTTAAATGGTCACCAACCTGGGACTACTTCGAACATGTTTTTTTACCATTGATAAATAAAACAGGTGTTGAGGTTAAAGCTCATCTGATCAAGATCGAGTATTTTGCAGTGGTGAA
>JAUQYS020000306.1:0-1790 GCA_030587585.2 Candidatus Njordarchaeota archaeon | reverse complement strand
AGAAAATTAGTCCTAAAATTACAGCTATGCGTTCGTGGGCCATATCTAAAATATCTACCAATGCGGGTCGTGCTTTCATATTTGGTCTTGCGTTTCGCCTTATTTTAGAGATAATAAATGGAAAATACCCTGTTGGTTATGATACGAATACACATTATATTTTAAAATATGTGAAGCTAGATTGGATCGGCGAAATACGATACGGTTTTTTATATCAGTACATAATGTTTATATTAGCTAAAGCTACGGGAAATGTCTTCTTAGCTATAAAAATTCTAGCATGTTTTTTGTCTGGTCTCTTTGTGTTATCCCTCTACATGTGGGGAAAGTATTCTGGATTAGACTCTAATACCGCACTCAAGTTTTCTTATCTATGTTATCTGTTTTTTCCCGTACTTAGACTTATGTGGGATCTTCATAGAAACGTAATGGGTCTTAGTCTACTCCTTATCGGAATTTCGTTGAGCAAAGAAAAAAGATGGGCATCATATTTATTAGTGTTCCTAGCCGGAATTACACACCCATTCACTATTTTTGTAATGGTATCCATAGGTCTCATAGATTTGTTTCGTTTAAGAAAAAATGTTGTATTGCTAATGGCGTCAAATATTGCAGGTGTTTCGCCCATAATAGCATATAGATTAATAATAGGACAACAGCTATCTGGATATGTATCTGCGAGTGGCGTGTATTGGTGTGTGCCTCCTGAAATGGTTCCCCTATTTGTTGGTTGGTTGGCTTTGCCGCTTTTCGTAGTTATCATAGCTAGATGCAAAATAAATAAAAGTTGCTTTGCTAGGGTGTTTAAGAATAAGTATAATACATATTGGTTTGTTTTTTCGATAATCATAGCGCCACTCTTTATTTTCGCTTATAGAATAGCCCTTATGGCGATGATTCCGCTCTTTTTTATTACATTTGCATTGGTAAATGGCTCAAAGAGTTATATTAAGCTATTAGCAATAATAACAATTCTTAGTAGTGTAGTCTTCGCGCCATTATCGTACATTTATCCTGTTAATCCTAGTTTTAGGTATGCAATGCCTCCTGTGCCCGCAGGTAGTACTGTTTTTCCATGGGACATGGACGATGTTGAGGGATTGTTTAGGTTGGCAAAAAATCTCCTAAATAATTCTAGTGCTCTGATTGTTCAGCATCTACAGATAGGCATAGCATATTATGCGGGAATTAATCTAAATCGTGAAAACGTAATAATAACCGAACCAGACGAAAAATTTGATCAATATATTGATACAGCATTAGAGTCATATTTACTTGTTCTTATAGTATGGTATAAAAAGGCCATTATAGGAGCGTGGGATATTCCTCGAGATGGATATAATTTTTCAGTTTTTCGAGAAAGTGGAAGTTTTTCGCTGTATATATACTATAGATGATATTTATCATGTTCGGGAACTATTCTCTTTATAAGAAATATTACCTAAAGCAACCTAAAGCAAAAGCGATACTGCCAAAAACAATTCCAAACGTAGTGGATAATATGCCGCGCAAAGAACGATGGGTCCTAGCGGAGATAGTAAGTATTCTAATAAATTTAGATAATATTCCTTTTATTCCACCCAACATGGAATGCTCAGTAATAAAAGTGCTATGAATATTATTAATAATTTTCCATCCTTGACCAAATCGATAATACCGTACAAAAATGTCATAAAGATTATTCATATGTCCATGAATTACCATTGAGGATGCCACATAACTAATTTTATAATCAAGCTTTAAGAGGCGAATAGCAAGATCTTGATCCTCGTTAATAAATAGTCTCTTAT
>JAUQYS020000285.1:0-2526 GCA_030587585.2 Candidatus Njordarchaeota archaeon | reverse complement strand
TTTCTAAAAACCCGATACTAATATTTCATCTTTGCTTGTTGTATAGTGGTACGATTATGTGGGAAAAAAACCGTGGTCTTCAACAACTCTACATTAACATCTTCAGAAAATTTAGATGACCGCCGTATAACCACCAAATAATGCTCTTAATAAAAATTATTTAACAAGCTATTAGATGATGCAGATGGATGTAATGGCCGAAACTCTTATTAATAAGATATGGGTCTCGCGTCCATTGTTTCCAGACTATGCATTATCTCAGGAGGATGTTAGAGCAAAGTTAATTGATCTAATAGACAAACTATATCGTGATAGTCCTGCTTTCAAAAAAGTGTTTGACACAATATCCAATATTTTGGGTGATATACGAAGAATTATCATTGCTCCACCAACGAGTAGTGCTGGGGCATATCTGGCTATTTGGAGCGCTACTGGAAGGCCGCCGGAAGATCCGTTGATAATTGTAGCCTATGATAAAAACTACGAGGAATATACCGTGAATTTGATAATACATGAGCTGGCTCACAAATGGATACGACGCAGAATGGTGGATATTCCGAATATTTATGATGAAGCATTAGCATATTTTCTGGCTTTAAGAGCTGGCTTCAAAAAGTTCTATAAAGAATATATAATGAGCGCGATTAATGTTTTTTCAAAATATAGACCACCAAAAGAAGCAGCCGGCATGATTAGATATGAAATATCGACAATAACATTCCCTCTGGTTATGGCCAGTATACTTAGCGACAATATAGGTATCGATGAACTACGTGGATTTCTGGACACAATACTTAGTAATCCAGCAATATTAGCCGCCAAATTAAGATCTTTCGCCAACAAACAACAACTAAAAGCGATCGGATGTATGGCATGCATCATCGATGTCGATATGAACGAGCTTAAATGGTTGCTAGATCTGGGAAAGAGCATCAAGCAGGTCTCAGCAGAAGAGTTCTTTAAAGCCATAGCGCGAGAAGTTGTCCCAACAAGGCGTTTCGATGAACGTGAATACCTATACCGAAACCTAGTGGCATTACTAGTCCTGCCAGTTGCATCAAAGAAGTTTGGATCTGAGAAGACAAGAACGCTCTTCGGAGAATTCTTAGAAGACGCAAAGATGTGTGGTGAGGAGGCCTATGATTATCTCGATAAGTTTATTGAGATGCCAGATATTTTCGTTGGTGCACTATACGAGGCAGCTGACCTTAGATTACTATATGAGGAAGATATCAATAGGGCTTTAGAGGAAGCGAAAAAGTATCTTGATACATTTACTAAGTTAGTGCAAAAACAGTAATGTTAAAATCCTATGTTTTTCTGGTGATTTTATGGTTCAGATATTTGTTGATGATGACTTTCAACATTATGTATCCAAGGATTTAATATA
Organism: Candidatus Njordarchaeota archaeon; assembly: GCA_030587585.2. Taxonomy (GTDB): domain Archaea; phylum Asgardarchaeota; class Njordarchaeia; order Njordarchaeales; family Panguiarchaeaceae; genus Panguiarchaeum. The sequence continues at coordinate 1,136 of JAUQYS020000285.1, read as the reverse complement.
TCGTATTGTTCTTTCTTCGCCTTTTCATCAATTGGTGTTTGATAGTGTTAGTATTTATTGTGTAGATTCAAAAGTTCTGGATAATATATGTCCTCCTGAGCGGGTGAAAGGTATACCGAGAGGGAATCTTAGGGACGTTAAGGATAAGCTCGAAGAATGTCTTGATAGAATTGAGGAAGCTTCTAAGGAATCTAAGCCCATAGAAGAGATATCCGAGATTGTTGATCGCTGTATTGATGATATATCTGAGTCAGAAAGAGTGATTGTGGCTAAGGCGTGCTATGTTAATCTTGGTGGGGACATATGTGTATTTTTGCGAGAAAAGTTTGGGATAGATGCCAGTGCGGGGCCCGGTATTTTTGTTGCTGTTAATCGTGCTCTGCATAATGCTGAGTTAATATCTTCTCAAATTGGGCATCATAAATATAGGGCAATATTTCTCAATGTGTTTAGGTCGCTCTTGATTCATGAGACTTTTCATGCGTTTACGGATCTGAACGGTTTGAAGTATTGTGATGAGGTTTGGTTTAGGTTTTTCGAGGAGAGCCTAGCGGAATATACCGCATATCTACATCTCAGCAATTTTGGGAGAATAGTTTTTGGTATAGAGTCAAGAGAAAAACCAATAGAATATAAGGCATGGGTTGTTTGGAGAAAACTATTATCAACATTCGACACGTTCATGTGTGCATGCATATCGTGGCTCAAAAATTGGCCCATACAATTTCTAAATATAATAACCTCGCCTCATCCCATCTTGGGTTTAGGTAAGCATGGGAATATCAAACGAAAAACACAAAAAGATAGGCATATATTTGATATTTCTATTTCTCCCTTCATACTGCTTCAAAAAGATGACCTAACGAGCCTCAGCGCCATCTGGTACATTGCTGGTAGCATCATAAAAGGACTAAATGTTCGAGCCCTAGGGGGAATAATCGAAAATATTAAAAACGGCAAGATAGGCGGGGAGTATCTCTGGAAATATTTGTTCCTATGCCTCCTAAAATATACCTCTATACTAACCAAATAGTGCTATTTAAATCATTATTCCCGCTTTTTTAGCATAATATTCAGCCTTGTTGTATGCACCTTTTTTTGCGTACGCAATAGCGAGATTTTCATATGCCTTTTTA
>JAUQYS020000268.1:0-4588 GCA_030587585.2 Candidatus Njordarchaeota archaeon | reverse complement strand
CAAAACCTATGATATAACAACATATTTTGATTCCCGCCTAAAAAACGATACAAAAAGAATAAGCATAACATAGGCCAATACCCCCCATATCGCTATTTCCAGTCCATAACCAATATAGCCCAGAGAAAATACACCGATGCTCCATATTAGCGCCACTATTATTTCTGGATGTTTTATTATGTGATATGCCGCAATAAACGATAAATCCTGAAGACTTGGCATTCCACAGACTATAATACTTATCGTCAGCCATGCAAGTATTATCGCAAGTATTCTATGACCAGTTAGTAACGAAAAAAACAGTACCCTCTGAAACAGAAAGCCAAGAATAACAGAAGTAAACATAGGAGATAACAGAATTATGTATACTTCCCGTGACTTCCTCTTGTATATGTCTGAGAAGAATGACAATCCGGCCGCTGTATGTTCTCCGGTAATATGCGTTCCCAAAAGCAGATATGTCCCCTGCCCGAATATTTTCGCAAAAAGATAGTGCGACGCTATATGCAGTATTGTTCCCGGAAACAAAATTATCTTAACGAACTTGGCCATCCCGCTCCAAGCATATTCCAGCAACAAGAGCACCAACCAAGCGAAAACAAGAAACCCAATGTTGAATGCCAATCCCATTATGATATCCCCAACAATACCGAAAATACTGATATTAGGCTCCAATCTTATCCCTCTATAATAGTAGCCTCATCAAACTCTTCAGCGGTTTTTTCTGTCTCTTTTGGAACAAGTGCTAGGATTATTGGTGGAATCGCTATGCTTAAAATGAACAGTACTCTTGACCATTCAACAATGGTGTCTGCTTTTGCGACGCTATTTTTCGTTGTTGTTGAGATTATAGTTATTGTGGAGTTGCCGTACACTACTCCTTCCTCAAGCAATGTGTTTATTATGTCTATATTAATTGTGTTCATCGGATTCAGAAACACAGATATCATCCTCGTTTTTGATATTGAGAACGTTATATTATTTATTGTTATTTTGATGGTCAGGCTGCCCTTCTTGTACAATGTTATATTTAGTGTTGCTTGACCAGTTATCTGCGAAGAAAAACTAGCATTCTTCTGCACATGTTCGAGGGGACCAACCCTAATGTCGCCGAGGCCTATCTCAGTAAAACTCCAAGACACACTAGTATTATCTAATAATGATACAAGAAGAAGAGCTACTATGAGTATTTCCTTGTTCATATTATTCACTCAGATCCCAAAATATTTTTAGGTCCTTCTCTAAGATCACTGTAGAACCCATAAAATTTGTTTTTCTTATTAGTTTGTTCTCGCTTATAATGTTTTGGACGTTGAGTCCTCTCGCGGTCTCACACACTATTATTGTTCCACCCCTATACTTCACAATATCGGCAACCCATTTCCATGCTCTCGGTATATGAATCACCATATCATAGTCCCATATATGCGTCGCTATTATCAGAGCGCCTTTTTGCAGCATAAGTGGCAGGCCACTAAGATCTATATAGTTCTCGTTTTCAAAAAGTACTTTCTCCTCTGACAATATCTTCCAATCAAAAAATTGCTTCAATGGATCCACGATCCTTAACTCTACATCGGCCATTATGTCTTTCTGTGTATTCATGGCACTAATTATATTTTCTGGCTTGGTCTTTAGTAATGGCGCCAACCCATTGGCTATATTCTGTATCTTTGTTTGGCTAGTGGGTATCCCAAAGCCAGAATATTCCCTATATCCCATCCTTATAGGAAAAGAATCTCCTTTAAAGTCCAGCCATAATACTGGTTTTTCCACTATGGCCATCGCTAAGTATTTATCGTCGACAGCTATAGGAAATGCCTTATCTACATTCACTATCTCATTATTTTCTCCCAAACCAACAGGAACAGGCTTCTTTGGGAAATACTGAAGCATTGCTAATATTTTCTTATCAAACAAACCCATAACAGGCTTCTTTGCTATTTTCAAACCAATCTTTTTTAGTGCCGAAATAATACGAGGATCCCCCTCCACACATACCGCAGCTAAAATATAGCCACTTTTCTTCCCATACACATGTACTCTTATTTTTAGTCCATATTTTTTCGCTACACAAATAACCATAATGTGCTCTAAAATGGATTTCGGATGCAAATACAAAAGAAACCACCATAAGAGCTATATTAACAAAACCTATATTGACAATAATAGGTCTCTTATTTGTTCCTCTGTTTCAGGGATCTTTTTTATTTTTGCCAACAATTCTTTTACTAGGCGCGTATCAGTGTCGGAACCAGGAATTATCTCAGCTATAATATAACCATCAGAACTTTCTGTTACATGCGTAACAACCCTTATGTCTCCAAGATCGATATTATAAACATCCGTTCCCAACATGAAAAGATTATCAATAAAACCTGCATCTTCCTCCATCTTTTTTGTGATTTTGGTATCTGCCACATAATACTTTAATATTAGGCCTTCCTCGCGGTCAATCGAAAAGAACAATATGTTTGCAATCCCATACCTAAGAAGATTTTCAGCAACTTTTTCATCTACCCATACTTCATCAATATGTTTAATTGCACTAATAAGATCCTCCGTATATTTTCTCACAGCATCTTTATTCACAATGTAGCCATAACCAACACGCCTAATTAAGCCCGCAGCCTCTAAAGGCCTAGCCTCGGCCCCTAGTTCATATAGCACGGCATACCTAGTAATATTTGCTATATGCTCAGACCCAATAAATACATATCGTATATTTTTTTCTGTGGGTTTATTTCCGTGCCAAAGAGACACAATTTTTTCCACAAGTAATACTATCAAATAGCCCGTAATAAATGCTATTATGGCATAAAATATTATTGTTAGATCCAATCACCACACCTTTTCTCGAATCGAAAGATACTTTGCAGCAGTAGCTTTGCATAGTGTTAAAACGTCTCTCAATGGTTTTCTGAAATCAAATACTCCCACGAGAATCCTGTCATATTTTTCATTCTTATTATCGAACTCTAAATCTCTCGAATTAGCTGAAGCTATCACTTTGTCAGACTCCAACTCAGAAGATACCATGACTATATTCTTTTCTTTCCAAAAACCTACAAATGCTCTAATTCTGTCAATTTTTTCTAGAATGCATAAAATGTCGTTAATTGTCTCTAAAATTTTTCCATTATCTCGCTTTGGAGCACTATATGCTACTGGAAGAACTTGCCCATCGTAAATAAAAGAAAACTCTGCTCCGCATATTATTCTTAGCCTCTCCGCAAGATCCATAGCTCCCGTCCTTCTGGAACCATAAATAATACTAAGCAACTGAGATATACTCAGTGGATCATATATTGACGTATTTACAAAGAACACCCTAGTGACGCCCTTCAAATTTAACCTACTATATATCTCCTCAGCACTAAGGGACCCTCTCAGATCTCGCTTATGCGCAACAAATATAATTTCTACATCTTCTACATCTTCACAGTATTTCTTAATCATGTGTTGAACATAACCCCAAAACTTTTTAACTTCATCAAACCTAGAATGATCAGCGGAATCAACAACAAAAACGATCTTTCTCGCCATCTTAAAGTAAATCTGATAAAGCTTTTCATTATAACGCAACCGCCGCTGCCCAGGAAAGACCTCTATCTTCAATGACCCCCGCTGAAAAGCTTCTATTCCATTGCTCATAGAAGTATTCTTCGCGGCATCCAAATTTAGTGATTCAAGATATACCTTAATGCTCGACTTACCCGCCCTATCCAGACCAATAAAAATGACAAGCAAGGCATTCCACCTTTTGTGGAAATATAATTCTAAATAGTAGAATATTTGTATAATCATATATAAAAATTTGTATAAAAAGTGTAAAAAAAGTTAAAATGTAGAAAAAATATGTCGTGTCCTGTATGAAGCAAGAAAAATTCAAGTCTATAAAAGTAACTATAGATATCTACGAACAGCTTAAAAAGTTGCAGCAAGATCTAGAGATAAGCATGAGTGATGTTATTAATCTCCTGCTTTCTAGAGTGATAGTTTCTCCGAAAGAGATACTAAGTGCTATAGGTACAGCTATACGTGAGACCCTTTCTTGTCATGTTGTTAACGTAAGTGAAGAAAAAATTAAATATGCGATTGAAAGCACGAACGATTTCGATATATTACACGATGAGGATGCCTATATAATAATACTGGGACACAACTACAAAGTATTTAAACCTAATGGCCAATCAGCAACACTGTGTGGAACAAGAATAAGACTTCAAAAAAAAGATGTATACATCGTTAGCAAAAAATTTTTGGAGAACAGAGTTCTAGTTTTTGCGAAGGAAGATTCCGTACCAAAGATTGTTGCGTTTTCTAAGAAATTTTTAAAAACAGATACTTTAAAAAAAGAAACCAATAATAATCATGACAGCCAATAAATTTAACGATAGAAAATTTTAGAACGGCTTTATTATTTAAAATGGTCACGAATAAATTAAAATCAGAAATTACCAACACATGCAACTTTATAAAGATTGTGAAACGTATTTTATGGGGATTATAGATGTTTTCGATGATAAATTTTGAGGACTTCATAGAGATTGTTAGTGAAATTTTAGTCGATGAAGCTTTAGACCTT
>JAUQYS020000191.1:0-2392 GCA_030587585.2 Candidatus Njordarchaeota archaeon | reverse complement strand
CATTTATTCTTTGGAGAGGCAATGGATCCCAAAGCTTTAAAAGAGCTGATTTATCGATTCGCTAGGAACACAAAAATAGTATACTTTAGCATAACTCCAGCAATAAGTACTTGTACATCATGTAATTGGAAAGGAATAGGGGTATACTGGAAATGTCCAAAATGTGGTTCGCAGACAGAAGTATGGAGCAGAATAGTTGGGTATTATAGGCCAGTCCAAACATGGCATCATGGTAGAAAAGCGGAATTCAAAAGTAGAATACATTATAAGATAAGAGGGTAGTTAATGTTACTATCGGATATAACAATAAGAGAGCTTATGAGAAAAAGAGAAATAGTTATAGAACCATACGATGAGTCCCTCATTGGGCCATCATCAATAGACCTTAGGTTAGGCCATGAATTCATATTTTTTGACAGAATAAAAATAGAAGCGATAGACCCTAGGAAACCTATTGATGATTATCTAGAAAAAGTTTATGTCGAAGAAAATAAACCACTAATATTGCATCCTGGCCAATTTGTGGTCGCTACAACCCTAGAATACATAAAACTACCGCCTCATATAAGCGCAAGAATAGAGGGAAGGTCATCTATAGCGCGCTTGGGAGTAATAGTGCACTCTACGGGTGGGTTTGTGGATGCTGGTTTTGAGGGTCAATTAACACTTGAGATGAGCAACATAAATATGGTTCCAGTAAAGCTTTATCCTAAAATGAGGATAGCACAATTAGCTTTTTTCCTTCAGGATAAGCCGTCAAAGGTTCCTTATAATAAAAGAAAAACAAGTAAATATATACAGCAAAAGGGGCCTACACCGAGTAGGATATACTTGGACTTTAAGAGATAACGAAAATTTTTTGAACTTCTTTGATCTTTTTTTGGTTGTTTGTGGGTCTTGAGGAATTTAATTTCTTGGGCACGCGAGAAGATAGATAGTGCGGATAGATCTATTTTTGATGTTGTTTTTTCTTGTGTTCTTTTCTTTTAAAGGCATAATTTTATTTAGTGAATTTAGCATGTGTCTTTTGGTGACAATGATGGCTTCCGAACTTAAGATAGATCCTATTCTAGAAAAAATAAAGCGTATTCATCCTGGAGATAGGGCCAAACTTGCTCCCTTTATCGATAAGCTATTGGCTACTCTTGATTCTTTCCTAGAAGAGCATCCTAAGCCCGATGAAGCGACTCTTGTAAAGTTTGCTGAAGAATTAGAGAAAATAAAAGAAACATCATATTATGTCTATAATGAGTTACGATCAAAAACGAAGTTTCCAAGCGTCTTCGATAGAGCTATCTCCTTATTGAGGTGGCGAAGACTAAATAAGAGAATGGGAGGACGTCTTCCTAGGATGAAATAGATTCTAGATACTAAAATATTTTTTCAGATTCTCAAAGATTGTTCTCCTAACTCTTTTTTGGGCTGTCTGTTTTACTTTTGCTATAAACGCGACGAGAGATGGGATCTCAGCAGGCGTAAGATATTTTCCCCTATATTGGTATGGACCATCGCTTTCTGTTAGTATCATGGATAGAGGTGCTGTCTCTAAAATTTTTTGATGTTTTTGTTGGAATATAACTGAGGGATTTATGGTTATCATATAGCCCTGAACTTCTAGGTCTTTGAGAAATTCTTTTGGCCCCGAGTACCAATGAAGTATTGCTTTTTTTATTTCATACTTAAAAAGTAGGTCGATAACTTCTCGCCATGCTGCTCGAGAATGGATATTGACGGGAACATCATATTCGCTTGCTACTTCTAAAAATCTTTCAAAGAAATCTACTTGTTTTTCGAAGCTCTTTGTTTTTCCGTCTAAGCCGATTTCTCCAAAACCTTTAGCGTCTTTAAGTAATGCTACTACGTCTTGTAGTTCCTTGTAGGATATTTTTGCTACGTTCCATGGGTGTATGCCTATCATAGGTATGACATTGTTTATCTGTTTACTTATTTCTATAACCTTTTTTGAGCTGTCTAAATCTTCTGCAACGCCGACTATTATAGTGTTAGTAGTTATTTTTTTTAGTCTCTCTATAGACAAGCCATATACATGGCAATGAGCATCAACGTATGGTATTTTCAATTTCAAAGATAACACCTGTATATAATTTTAGGATATCGAGGATTTTTAGGATAGAACCTTTATGCAGAAACCTTACTTAGCACAGATTTTACTTTGTCTTCTGGCATACGCTCTGGTTTATCATGCCTAGCATCAATATTCAAATGGAGGACTACTCTGTCTATGTTAATAGATCTTAATGCATCATGAGCAAGCTTTATGGCTCTAAGTATTTCATCTAGGGTATCTCCATAGATTATTGTGGCCATAGGAGTAAGCTCAAATTTTATGTTGTTACTTTTATAAGATTTTATAACCTCGGCGACAAATTTT
>JAUQYS020000181.1:0-3448 GCA_030587585.2 Candidatus Njordarchaeota archaeon | reverse complement strand
AGGGGTATCCATACGATAAGATCCTCAATTTTGCTCGGCTTAATGTTTAGATCGTTCCATATTTTTATATCAAATTCATTAGGTTTGATAGGATCATCCTCCCTAATAGGATCTTCACATATCATTGAATACTCGTTATGAGTATCTATTATCACCACAGCACCCCCAATCTCTTTTACAAACATATAGATATCATTCTTACATTTCGCTGTTTTTCCTTTTCCAGTCGTCCCTGTAACAAGTTCATGTTCGAAGAGAATCTCTTGTCTTACTCGATACGCTATACATTTTCCACTCTGTGGATCAACTAAAACTTCGTCACCGAACATCAAGGCCCCATAGCGCGGACCATTTGTAGGAAGGCCATATATTATGTTAACTATTCTTTGCGAAGGCAAAAAAGCTGGGGCTCGGATATGTGGCGCAAAATTCACGTCGCCTCTCAAAATATGGCCATGGCCGGCATATTTTAGCGAACATAATGGTTCTATTCCAACAAGCGGTACAAGCTCAAGAAATTCAGTATCACCACTTTCTATCATTTCTGATGTTAAAATGTTTCTGGCATCAACAACATCTCTATCTACTAGCTCATGCCAAGCAACATCATATCCCATCATCTTTATTGTCCCGGCTATGTATTCGCCATGTATGTAATCAAAAACCAAAAGAGGAAAACCTAGCCGTATCCTTGACCCCCATTCTGGAAATAATCTTATCCATAACAAACGTGTTATTGTAGCTTGCCCAACATATACGGATAGCTTCTTAGGGATAACCAGATACCCAGCTTCGACGCAATCAGATAGCCAAGGTATGCTTAGGTTTTGTATTGATTGTTTTGTCTTAGCATGAACAAAAATTCTTACATTTTTTTCTTCGGCATCCCATTCTTTTCTCTCGACCTTTTGCTTAAGACTCTTTTTATCGTAAACCAAGAAGTTATCTAGACTCAACATCACACCACCATATATTTGTTCCATCGTTTTTCGTTGAATGTCAGAATTGTTTCAAATCCATATTTTTTCAGAAGTTCAAAAACTTTGAAGGAAAGATAACGTTTTTCTTCCTCACTAAACCTCGCTATTTTATCCGCTCTATTTATCACATAGCTAAAACCATTTCCAAGCGCCAAATCTGTGCCAATAATTCTTAGCACATATTCTATGCCATATTCTTCCAAGATCCATATAGGAAACTCATATCTCAGTATGACCATTTGCCTAGTCTTAACATAAAAAAAGACGGGACGCATATCCGAGGGGATCTTTCGTACTATTGAATCATCATAAGTAAACATCGCTGTTCTATAGCCAGGAGGCAGATAATAAGAAAACAGGTCAGCATCCGTTAGACCCACAATTCCAGACCACTTGGCTATACGCGAAGAAAAAGCATTTTTCACAACTTTAATGCATATTATTGCACGATCAGTAAGTACCCTAATCGCACTATACATCGCTTGAAAAAATTTTTTTGAGTACAATGGGCCATCCCAAATAAAAGCATCGATATCCCTACCATATTCAGTGGCTATCTCCTTTATCGTTGTTGATTCTATCGATACCAGTATCTCCCGTATTTTTCTCCTAATTTGTTCTTCGATATTTCCGTTTCTCCGCAATACAGAAAACGTTGCTCTCCATACCCCCCTCAAATCGAATTGTGTGCCATTTCTTTGTGAGTGACAAAAAATCCCTGTTCTAGCAATAACAATTCTCATCGGGTGAAGCTTAAGCGAAAAAGCTCCACCATCAACACCAACAATACTCTTATCTTCCAATTCCTTCGTAGGATTTAATTTTGGCATCGGCAATGAATATGTACCCTCTAAGGCTACCACACCATTATCTATTGCTTTATCGATGACCGATTCCACAAAGTGCCCAGCAACTCGATATTTCAGTTTTTTTGTAATAAACTCTTTTACGGCCTCTTCCAATGCTGTCATAATTAATTTTGATGATACAAATACTTTACCATTCCGATGATTATTTAGTGATAAATTAACCAATGTATCATCTACTCGTTCGTTTCCCGACGCCAACTACAAGACCCACCTAATCACTATAATAAAAAAGTATCTAAGTCGTAATACATATAGATTACAAAATACTATTTAAAAAACAATAATTTGTAATACATTCAATAGATTTGTGGACGTCGCTATCCACTACATTGTCTCTAGAGGCTATTATAGCAAGTTCTATAGAAATAGTTCGAAAAAATTGTTCTATTTTTCTTTAATTTTTCGAACTATTTTTTTGATTCGCCTTGGCATAAATATAGAAATTTTTTCAAGCCCATTTTTTGACAATTTTTCTGCTATTTCATCCGCAAACCTTCCGAATTTGCAGACAATAGCATATTCTAAAAATCCTAATCTTTCAACACGTATCACTTCTTTGTATATCCCAGTTTGTCTTAGAATTTTGTCTATGTGCGATCTTAGCGTACCAAAAACCAGTACTCTGTCAAGTCTGTCCTGAAACCAGTTGCGATAAAGATTTATCGTTCTTCGCCCGATACTACCATACACCACGATACCATTTCTTGTTTGTATTTCTTCTATTTTTGTTACGAGCGGAAAAAAACGCCTTATTCCTATTAAGCGCATTATTAGTTCCAGATTTTTACCCTCTAATTTGGGTCCAATAATTGTACTAATGAAGTTCCTTGTTGGTATTTTAACTTTTTCTGCTTTTTCTTCGCCAATGTCAACGGATAGATAATTCACGTTGATATCTATTAGTTTTCCTGAGTACTCTTGCCCAGCAATTATTTGATCTAATTTTATTTTCGTACCGAGAAATTTCCTGAGAAAAATAGCTGCTATTCTTTCTTCTTTTCCGTTTATCTCGACTCTCGCGTATCTATTATCGATATGAATAACCTCTATGGATGTTATATCTATATCTCTAAGAAGCCCCCTAACGTAGTATTTTAGTGCCCGCTTAAGGTCGTTTTCATTAATCTTTATGTATATCGGACAAAAAATATCAACTATCATATTAGAAAGTACATAAAAAATCTTATTTCTTATATTGCAAGAGTAAACTTCTCATTTTTGCCCCTACATCGCTTCGTGGTTCAAATGCAGCTCCAGCCATTTTAAATCCACATTTCTTACACTCCCAGAGACCGATAGATACCCATCTAAGTGTTCTCTTTTTACAGTTAGGACAAACATATCGCTTCTTTTTCTTTTTTTCTATTTTTTCAACTCTCTTTCTCACCGTAGAGCCATATCGCGCTCCAAATCGCCTGGTACTCATAATTTTCACCAAAAACTTATTGTTTTTTATCTGTTTTAATCTGATCCAATATCTCTTTTTTTATGCTAGGTGCTTTTTTATGGAGATCTTGAGCTATGAACAGGATTTCATCAATAACAGCAACCCCGCTTCCTCCCTTCTGTATCGAGACAACTTCGTCTCCTCTTACTGCC
>JAUQYS020000118.1:0-2369 GCA_030587585.2 Candidatus Njordarchaeota archaeon | reverse complement strand
AATATAGTACCTATGAGGTAAGACGAAAACTAACTCATCTATTGGCATTCATAATTGTTGTGCCCTTACCATGGCTAGATCAAATATTATTGGCTATCAAATATGTTCTGAGTATAATTAATCCGCTATTTACTATATCATTATCAACGAACAACTTGATTAATTTCTTGGTTATAGCGTTAGGTATTAGTGCTATACCAATATTTTTATTTGTGGAATATCTGCGAATCTCTAGAAACGTTATGTTGATACCGTCTAATCTTCTAAGAGAACATGAGAAAACTAGTGTAGCATCGTATATTTATTCTATATCATCAGCCTTTGTGGTGGCTCTTTTATTTTCACAGATAGTATTAATCGCTTCGGTCTTAGTAGGTCTTATTGCTGACGCCATGGCCGCGTTGGTTGGTGTATATTATGGGAAACACAAAATAACAAAAAATAGAACCTTGGAAGGAACAATAGCGGGCTTCATTACGGCATTTGTAACGATTTACATAATTGTCCAACATGTTCTCGCATCTTTATGTGTTGCATTTACTATTGCAATTTTTGACGCACTAAACGTAAAAGAAATAAACGACAATTTTATTTTTCCTATTCTATCAGCCGTCGTGTTAAGTCTTTTTTTGTAGTTTAAATAATCGTATGATATTTGTATTTTTTTATATGTGAAATAACATATTACTTTATGTTGTATCTTTTATGATATAATTTGTGAATACCATGTTGATTAGAGAAATACTAGCTTTCATTTCGTTAGGTCTAGCTTCTCTATTTATTTTGTTTACTTGTGTTATTCCATCATTATTATATATTGTATATTTTGTTCAAATATCCGAAGTGTCTAATATCATATTGTTCGTGCTTAAAATATTTTACTATGTCATTATAATAATATCTATAAATATGGCATCGTTTCTTTTTATTCCGCCAATGATTTTTAGGATTTTTAAGATTATGCCTAGGGAAGGCGAATATGATCTAACACCACTTAACAAAGAAGTCTACAAATGGTATCTTTCTCTTAGCCTATACAAAACATCCATGATTATCGGCAGGATTTCCCATATCACACGTGGTTTAGTAATAAGATTATTTGGAGGAAAAGTTGGTAGAGATGTATATTTTCAGGGACATGTTACGGAACCATACTTTTTGGAGATAGGAGACTATACTGTCGTGGGCGATCAAGCAAAAATATTCACACATATAGCAGATAAACCAGGAAAAATTTTGTTTGGGCGAGTAAAAATAGGCAAAAACTGTCTTATAGGATACGGAGCTCTCGTAATGCCAAGATCAAAAATAAAAGACTACGTGATAATAGGAGCATACTCAATAGTTCCCAAAGGCAGCGTACTCGACAAGGGTATCTGGGTTGGATCTTCAGCCCGAAAAATAAGGGACCTAAATCCAGAAGAAATAAAGATCGTGAGACCAGAACAAGAATTTATCCCAATAAGATTCCTAAAACAAAGAATATTCCAAAGGAAAACAAAGCAGACTGTAAGCTCAGAGTTTACGTAGCCTATCAAATAAAACCTAGCTCGGGAAGCCACAAAATAGGGATCGATATTTTTATCTCTCACGAATATAACCAGCTTTTTCGCGAGCTTCAATATATCCAAATATTTTCTCTTGGATGATATTTCTATTAGTATCTCATAATTCATTGTGATATATCCATGCACAACAATATTTCTAAATCCAATAATTCTACGAAACAATATTGCGTCTTCGGAATTTATCGATCTTATGTCCTCAAGAAGACGTTAGATCTCAGAGTACATTGATGGTGGCTTTATTTTTGGTTCGGATAAGATATGTCGGGACATATCTATTAATGCCTGTATAGAAACTGCAAAATGTGCAATATAGCATTTAGAACTAAATAATCTTGCAGACATTCTTTCGGGATCTTCTACTTAATGTTTCATCAAGAATCGATGTATTTTTAGATATAATAGCATAAAGATCATAGATTCTCATTATGGCTCTCCTTTAAGCTACTAACAAACCCATCAGGCTCATTAAACTTAGATAAAAACACTCTAAAATCACAATATAGTGAATATATCCTCATCCTATCTAAAACAAATGTCTCTTTATTCCTTATGAATATTGGAATACCTTCAAAAAAAGCCTTATAGAGCAAATCGTACGGTGCATCTATATGTCCATCACGAATAAGCATAATATCTATAAGATCCTCATTTATTTTGAGCGCCATAGCCAATTCAGAAATATAGCCAATTCAGAAATAAACGACAAGACAAAATCGAGAATATCAACATCACCATCAATTCTTATAAGCAGATCTACATCGCTGTGTTCGTGCGTAAAACCTCTAACCCTAGAACCATACA
>JAUQYS020000109.1:0-7486 GCA_030587585.2 Candidatus Njordarchaeota archaeon | reverse complement strand
CTTCTAGGTTTGTGTTAGAAGTACCAGTAGCACCCTCCACAGTAATTTCATGCATTCCAAGCGCCCTAGCTATGCCCTTATATAGAGCACCAGCAGCAATAAATGCGGGTTTAGATCCCCATTTTTCTTCAAAAGACATAATAGATTTCGCTATTCCTCCTCCCCTAGCCAAAATTATATTAGCTGGCGGTAAACCACTATCAATTCTTTTTCTATTAATCTGATGCTTATCCAAAACATCGAAGGACATCTTCGTTATTTCGTTTAGTATTTTTGCTGTCTTTCTAGCATGCTTCTCAGATTCTTTATCCAATTCTTTCCAAGGCTCTGCCGCCAGAATAGGGGCATTTAACTCATGAGGATCGGTATCTGTAACAGCCCCTATAAGATCATCCCCTCTTATCAGCAACACACCTCTATGCTCCAATGTATGTATTACTCTTGCTGGTATTCCTCTCTCCTGTAGCTCTGAATCAAGAGAATTATAAAGCTGCGATGCATCATTACCAGATATTCTCCCAGCACGCCTATCCACAACAATAAGATTACTTCCTTTCTTTGTGACTGTCGCTAAGTTTACTCTAAATGCGACTTCACCTTTCTTTGGCTTTATTCCAGCGCCCATAGCTTCGAAATAACCTCTACCAGGATATTCTTTTTCTATGTTATATCCAAATATAGACAAATGCCCAATATCGCTGGACGGAGGAACTCCAGGAGATACTGGATGCATGATACCCGATAGTCCTTCTTTTGTGATTCTGTTGATAAACTTAAATTTTTTTGATGCGTATTGTAATGGAGTTCCATCTAGTTGAGGGATATATTCGTCGCCCGCGCCATCGATTATTATTAGTATTACTTTCAAAACTTTCACCTATCTAAAAGCTCGGATGCCGAGGAACCTTGCGCTGGGTCCGAGGATATCTTCTATTCTTAGGAGCCTATTATATTTTGCTGTTCTTTCTCCCCTAGCTGGTGCGCCAGTTTTAATTAGGCCGGTGGATAGGCCGACAGCTAGGTCTGCTATAGTTGTGTCTTCGGTCTCGCCGCTTCTGTGGCTTATTATTGTCTTATAGCCATTCGTTTTTGCTATGTAGACTACTTTTAGTGTTTCGGTAAGTGTACCGATTTGATTTGGTTTCACTAAGATCGCATTTGCGGCTCTCATATTTATTCCTTTTCTAAATCTTCTAGGATTTGTCACGAATATATCGTCGCCCACTATTAACACATTTTTAAGCTCCGAAGTAATTGTAGCAAATCCTTCATAGTCTTCTTCATGCAGTGGATCCTCGATAGAGATTATGGGATATTCGTTGCAGAGGTCCTTATAGAAGTCTATTAGGTCTTTTCCATTTATTTGTTTGCCATCAATATTGTATATATCATTTTTCTCGTCATAAAAAGTAGATGCTGCACAGTCTAAAGCCAATTTAACATCGTTTTCGTCATATCCAGCTCTTCTTATGGCTTCGACTAAGGCATCCAAGGCCTCTCTAGTTTTTGACATAGGAGGAGAAAAACCGCCCTCATCCCCAACGTTTGTTGCCTGTTTACCGTATTTCTCTTTTAGATATTCCTTTAATGTATAGTATACTTCGCATCCAATTCGCAGAGCCTCAGAAAATCTGTCGGCCCCTACGGGCACTATCATAAATTCCTGTATAGCTAGTCTATTTCCCGCATGTTTTCCACCATTAATTATATTCATCATTGGTGTTGGTAAAATACTTGCATTGAGTCCTCCAATATATCTGAATAGAGAAATACCATAGGTACTTGCGCTTGCTTTTGCTACGGCTAGGGAGGTAGCTATGATAGTGTTTGCTCCTAATTTACTTTTGTTCTCTGTCCCATCGTGTCGGATAAGTGTGTAGTCTATTCTTCTTTGCCATCTGGAATCCATTCCTTTTATTAGGTAGGATATTTCGGAATTCACGATTATAACTGCACTAAAAACTCCCCTCCCTTTATATCTTTTATCGTCTTTGTCTCTTATTTCTACTGCTTCCCATTTTCCTTTGGATGCTCCTGATGGAGCTATTGCTCTTCCCATTCCGCCTCCGATAGTTGTTATTTCGACCTCTATTGTTGGGTTTCCTCTAGAATCAAGAACCATGCGGCCCTTTACACGATTAATTATAAATTCTCTTTTTGGGACATACGTCGCTATTTCTTCCATTTGGGTCACCAATATTAATCCTCAAAATCCATAGAATAAAAGACCTCTGGTAGTTTTTCTTTTAGTCTGGGACAATTTATTTCTAACCAATATTTGCTTTCTTCTATTTGGGCTTTGAGAAGTCGTTTGAATTCTTCATATGAGAGATATGTTGTTGGATAGAGTTCTTTAATGCGGTTATCGCTAAGCCCTGGAATACTTTTTGGTATCAGAACTTTCTCCCCCCATACGGGATGCGGCTCCCATTCTATTGCTTCTCTAATTGCCTGCAATAAGAAGAGCTCTGTTTCTTCTATTGATGGCCTCGTTCCTCCTACCGCTTTGGGTATCCCATTCTTTTCTACGAGTATCGGTTCTGGAACCTTAATAATTTTATCTCCTAGCTTTTTCTCTACCCATTTATATTTAGCTATTATTCGCCCAGTTGTATTTAGAACAAACACATCTACAGGATCTCCTTTTTCTTTTCTTGCTTTAAGATACTTATAAAATCTAATCACATGTTCTGTATCTCTAACCCCAATTGTAAATGGCTTACAGAATCTGGAAACATATCTTATTTTTCCAACTACATCTTTGCTCTGAGCTGGATGGCCTATGGTTCGCCCATCAGCATATATCTTAGCGGCAAGAGCCACATCCTCTACTTTTATCCAAGCATAATCCGTAAAGTATCCTGGGCTCAAAAAAACAGCTACTGAAAGCGGCCCGCTGGACGCAACATCACCATCAAAATATCCAGTATCCTCCAGATATACTACGCTTCTAGAATTCTTATTTGGTTTACCAAAATACTGATATATCTCACCATTAAAGCTAGGATATCCCTCCTCGTTTGGCTCTGTATTTTCATGAAGAGCTCTAGGACTCGTAGCACCACGCCACATAGCTTCCTGCTCAGGTGTAATATCCTCAGTTTTTGTCCAAGAATTTCTTTCGGAACCAATAACAATATCCTCAAATATTGCGACTATGTCATCATTTTTTACTTTTTGATCTAGAACATAATCTAGAGGATCTATTCCAAACAGCTCAACAAACTTTTCTGCAATATATCTAGTGAATATGTAGAGACCATGTGTTGATTTTCCTGTACCTGTAAGTCCCCAAAAACACATAACGACCCTTTTTTCTTTTCCATTTACAGTCTTGACAGTCATTTCTTTTAATGATGCATGTTCTCCTGTTCCTCCACGCTTATATACTTGGTATATCCAATGGGACAATACTGCTTTCTTTGTTTCTCCCTGATAGCTACTACATGTGATTATAGTAAAATTATGATGAGGAAATCTCATAACCATAAGAAGCTTATTAGTTCCTTCTATGGTTGGGTTGCCGAGATAATGCGGTATATGGAATATTTCTACGTCTGGGTCTTCGTTTGAAGGAGCTGGAAAATAAAGTTGAGACCATCGATAGGCAATATCCGGGAACTGTGGATCGCACCATAATCTAGCATGCATTTGAGCCTTAGTTTTCGGCTTTCCAACATATGCATCTACTTTTATCAGAGGCCCTTGGGCCAATATATGTTCTAATACTCTGAGAAGTAAAACTTTATGTTCGTGTCTTAGTTCGCTATCATCGTTTATTACGGCAGTATTCGCCGCGGATCTATGCCATATATTAGAGGCCCAGCCCCATGAGCCATTTTTATATTTGTTGCCATACAGCTTTGCCCGCTCAAAAAGATCTTTTGGATTGTCAAAAAAAGGAACAAAACCAACACGTTTTTTGAATTCTAAAATTCTCTGAAAAATCTTCAAAAAATTACTTGCTGATATTTCACTCAGGGAAGGAATTATTCTCTGCAAACAATACACCAACCAACAATGGATATTAGAAATACTAAAAATAAAAATAAAACAGAAAAAGCTACAAGATTCTATCAAATTCGTCCTCTTTTTAATGAGCCCAAAGCTTCCTTGCCCCCCATATCATTAGCTTCAATAATTCAAATCATCGCAAAGTGTCAAAGCACTAAATGAGAAAAATTATGTTTCTTTATTTTCTTGTTTTTTCGTTTTTATGATCCATTCAGCTAGCAATGTTGCTAATTCTTCAAATACCTTCTCAACGTTTATCCCATTAATTGCCGATATTTCAATATATCTGATAGGCGCGGTTACAGCATCCTTTATTTTTTTGATGTATGCTACTGCGTCAGAAGACGACATACACCGCGTTATCCCACGCATATCAGCTTTATTCCCAACAATTACTATCGGCTTATCATCACCCACATTTTTTATGAAATCAGAAATCCACATGGATACATCCTCAAGCGACTCTCTCCTACACAAATCAAACATAACTATTGCGGCTCTAGCATCTTTATAGTAATCCTCATGAATTTTCCTGAAATGATATGCTCCAGCTAGCTCAAATATACTCCACATTATCCCAATTTTGCCAAATGGCTCAATATTATACTCTTTTCTAACAGCATAGATATCCGCCCCTATCGTGGCTCTCCGCGACTCATCACGTATACCTTTATCTCCAATAAACATTTTTGCTAATGTGGTTTTACCAACCCCATATGACCCCAACAAAACTATCTTTACATTAACTAAATCTTTTTTGTTCTCGTACTCCACAAAAAACACCAACACCCACTTCTCAACCAAAGTAAGTAAATTAAACTAATAAGATAAACTAAAATACATAAAAAAATAAAATCTTGCTCCAATTAAAATCAAACAACAATAATATAGTATCGGCTACAAGCAGAATTAAATGCCATCTATGAAGTCCAATAATGCTACCTCAGCTCTAATGCTAGTTTAGGAATAATACTCATACATTACCAGCTTTGTTTTTTGGTTAAGATATATTAATCCGTCCTAATTGTACATCAACTATACCCCATCCAGCAATAAGACTATCCAAACATTATGCCAAAAAAACAATGAAAAAATAACTTCCGCCGCTTCGAAAATCCCTACCTAATCACAAACAAAAAAAGGAAAAAAATTATCTGCTCTTCTCACCAAAAATCGTTGAAATTTTTTCTCTAAACACAAACACCAATACAGAAACAACAGCTAAAACTAATAACAAAGCACCAACAACAATAGCTCCTCCGCCCTCACCAGCAGCCCCAGACGTAGCGCTAGAAGTTTCAGACGAAGAAACAACAGGATAATCATCCGGATCCAAAGGATCAGTACCATACCTCACCTCTTGACCATCACTAAAACCATCACCATCAGTATCAATGTCAAGAGGATCAGTACCATTCTGATACTCACCGAGGTTATTTAGGCCATCACCATCACTATCCAGACCAGCATCACTAGCATTCAACGGATCAAAACCATAATCAACCTCCCAACCATCAGGCAAACCATCACCATCACTATCACTATCGAGTGGATCAGTATTATATGTATTTACCTCTGAGCCATCGCTGAGCCCATCATTGTCGGTATCACTGTTATGTGGATCAGTACCATTCTGATATTCACCGAGGTTGTTCAGGCCATCACTATCACTATCCAGACTAGCATCACTAGCATTCAATGGATCAAAACTATATTGAATCTCCCAGCCATCGGGCATGCCATCACCATCAGTGTCGTTATTTAGGGGGTTGGTACCATATGTTTTTTCTTGTGAATTTGTTAGTTCATCGTTATCATAGTCTCCTGTTGGGTCGCAATATACTTGGTAAGGATACATCAGTGGTTTGTTATCCTGTGTATCATTGTCTATTATATATGGTGTATCTCCTATCCAATCGTGATTGTTGTCTTCTCCGTTGTAGTTTTCCCAGTAGTTTCCATAGGTGCTATTATCATAGCTGGTGTTTGTGGTGTCGCTGACTGTTGCTGTTGTTTGAAAGTTGTTTAGGTATACGGTGTTATTATTTGAGTTTCCCGTTATTTTTATGATGTTTGTGTTTATGTTTTTTAGTGTGTTTTTGGTTATTGCTGTGTTATTTGAGTTTTGGAGTTGTATTCCTGTGCTCGAGTTTTCTATTGTGTTTAGTTCTATTGTTGTGTTAGAATCCGATGCTAAGTATATTGCTGTTGATGCTTGGATAGTATTGTTGGTTATTCGTAAATTTTCGGCATTTTCGATTTCTATTCCGTATAGGGCTGTTGATTGTATTTCGTTGTTTTTTATCGTCAAGTTCTGGGGGGAGCCAAAGTATATCCCAATTTGGGTGGGTTGTATTATCTTGTTTTCTTTTACTGATATATCTTGTGGACTCAATGAGCAAAAGATTGCGTGATTGTTGTTTTTTAGTGTATTTTTTGTTATTGATAGAGTTGATCCTCCAACTAACTCGATCGCGTTGGATCCTCCTATTATTGTGTTGTTTAGGATTTCTCCTTGCGATGAGCCTTGCAAGTACATTCCTCTGGCGTTTTCTATGGTGTTATTTGTTATGTTGAATGTTGTTACTGATTCAAAAAAAATGTTTCTGTAAGAATTATTGCTGATTGTGTTGTTGATTATGTTTACTTTCGATGAATAACGTGCATATATACCATCATAATTCCCAGTTATTATGTTGTTGATTATTTGGAAGTCATTTTTTCCTAGGAGGAATATTCCCTCTGACCCAGAGTCTATTATCTTGGAGTTTGAGATGTTTATGTGGGGGTTATTATTGACGTATACCCCGTTCTCCCCCGAATTAGCTATTGTCGTGTTTATTATGCTGAAGCTTCCTGTTCCGTCTTTTATGTAGATGGCGTTGTGTATGCTGTTGTTGAATGTGCAGTTAATAATTTCTATTGGATCAGATAAAATATAAAGGTATATGCCGTGGTAATTGTTTAGTAGTGAAGTATTTTTGAGGATAACATCACCCGTGGCTATCCAGAGGCCACTATATTCCCCATCACTATATCCTGCGTAGCTTATCTCGCTGTTCTCTATGCGTAGTTTTGCTCCACTATAGACTTTTATATAGTAGTTGTTGCTTTTGTTGTATGCTGTTATTAGGCTTCCCAGTACTGTTAGGTTTCCGTACACGTCGATCCAGTATTCTCCGTCGCTACTTAGGTTCATGTAGAGTTCGCTGTTTTTTAGTATTAGGGCTCCAGTGGATTCTATGTTTATTGTTCCATTTATTGTCAGGTTTTCGTGGTCTACGATTGTTGTTTGATTGATTATCCATGTTCCATTCTTTGGAGGTTGGTTACCTGTAATGCTCCTAACATGTGTCATAGGATGATCGGATCTTGTTCCATGAGAGATTATTTGATATTTTTTCACAAATTGCTTATTGGTATGGGATCGTATGGAGAGGCTTGACACGATAGTATTGTTTTCTGTTATTAT
>JAUQYS020000099.1:0-6140 GCA_030587585.2 Candidatus Njordarchaeota archaeon | reverse complement strand
TGAAAGAAAATAATAGCATTTTTAGTCCATTTTAAAAGATTTTCGAGAGAGCCGTAAAGCTCCCATGGTATGCCTAGAGATATTCCTCGGGGTTTGGTATTGCTGTCTAAGAGAATATTATTGATTATTCTTAGGCCGTATTTGTTAAGCTTAATGTTTTCAGCTATGATTCTTTTTGATAGCGTACCAGCGTAGGAATTAAATAGAAGTAAAAAACTAGTTATAAGAATTTCTGAAATATTGCTTGAGATGTTTTTTATAATGGCTAAAAAACATGTAGATCCATGTATTTCGAGTATTCGTTGTGCGCAGAGGATATTTTTGATAGTCTGCTCATTGGTATTGACTATAAGCTCTAGGGCATCTACTAAGACTTTTTTCGGAATATTGTAAGTCTGTGCGAAGACAAATTGTCTTATAATATAATTAAGTAGTCTTCTCTTAAACTCCGAGAGATCTGTAGCTTTACTCAAAGAATATATGCTAAAAAATATCTCGAGAAATACCCTATAATTAGATTTTGTTGTTTCAAGGATATTGCTCAAATCGTCAAAGGTGATCTTGTTTATATTCTTTCCTAGAAGGAACACAGAGATTAACTCCAAGTCCGAAAACATATAGTTTGATTGAGATTGTTTTATTTTAACATAGAAGTCCTCATATTTCTTATTAATACCATGTTGGATAAAATCTTTCAGATAATTTTTTAAGTATTCAAGCATTTGATGTGGCAATATGTAAAGATCATGTTTTATATCTTCTTTGTCATTTGAATACCAGCAGTTAATAAGGAATAAGATTAGACGTATTTTTTCGGCAGAAGTGGTATTTAATTCTTCTATAATCGAAATAATCAACGACAGGAATTGTATGGAATTCATAGATCTAATAGTTTTTAATAATGCATCAATATGCTTCTTATAGTGTCCTCCCGGTAACCAAATTCTCTGAAGAAGACCACGTTCCTTAGCGATATTTTCGAGTATCTGAAATCTGCGTTCCTTGTGCTCAAAAATGCAAGCATAGAGA
Source organism: Candidatus Njordarchaeota archaeon (assembly GCA_030587585.2). GTDB lineage: Archaea > Asgardarchaeota > Njordarchaeia > Njordarchaeales > Panguiarchaeaceae > Panguiarchaeum. Next base: position 5,111 of record JAUQYS020000099.1, on the reverse strand, counting down.
GCGAGAAGGATATCTTCTAGAGGGGGGTAGACCAGTGAAAGCGGAATAATGCCTGATATGGTCGATAATTGTTGTCGCTTAGATGTAGAGTTTAGAATTATGCTTACTGTGGACTCGCCAACAATATTGTTTAATATTGATAAAATATCTTTTGGTTGCTGTTTTATATGGCACCACCAAGATCGATACTAGTTAGCTCTCCTTTTTTCTTTTTTCAGAGAACTCGTAGGCAAGCTCTTCAAGTTCAGCCAACCTTTGGGCCAAAATTAATAGCTGATCTTTGATAAATCTGGTATCTGTAATAAATACACCAACAACTTCTTTCACAAAGCGTTTAATACTATCTATGTCGATATCGATGTTTTCGGCGGTCTTTCTAGTACTCTCCAAAACGCTAGTTATGTGTTCAATAACAACGGATGAATCCTCTGATTCCTTTTTCGGCATAATAATCACCAATACCTCAATTTAAAAACACTTTTTCAAAATAAAAAATGCACGGATTTGTCCCAACTTTGTAGTATGTTGTCTATCTTTTTGGACAGCATTTTAAATGGTCAAATCTAATGCTAGTAGTACTTCCGTTGTGTATAGTAATATTAATGATAACGATCATAATATTTGATAAGAGACAGGATATAAGAAATCAGATATTATTACTATTAGTGCTTACTGTATCGGCAATATTGATGATGAACAAAAATTTAGACGCTGACTCCCAAATGTTCATTTTTGTTGCATTGGCTGTTATTATACCGATAGTAACAGTGATGGCCATCATCATTAGTATTCTTGCAAAATCAAAAGAAATACCGAATAATGACTCGCTAAACTTTAAGAATGAGCTAAAAAGAAAAGCTTTTCATTTCGTAGGATTATTGATTTTTATACCATCGGAAATCCTATGGGTACCATATTACATGGGCGTAACTGGATTTAACTATATGTTCGGAATGAACGCTAAGATTGTGTATAATGGTTTTCTTAGCTTCGAGATTTTTCTTGTTACATATGCTCTTCTAATAATATTCATGATTATTGAGTTCGTGCGACTGAAATACCTGCCAAGTCTCTTCGGTATACTTCTAAGAAAAAGAGAGTACAACAGAATAGCATCATATTTCTATTCAACAACTTCGATATTCTTTGTTTCCTTGGTATTCTTTCCACAAGACAAAATTGTATGTGCAGCGATAGCTATGGGATTTCTAGCAGACCTAGCAGCATGTATCGTCGGCAAGCGACTTCATAAAATAGCATACCGCGACAGAAGTCTTGAAGGAGGAATAGCCAACTTTGTTGTCGGAACAATAGTGGGATACTACTTCGTAGGAATAATAGCAATACCAGTCGCATTAGTGATAGCAATAATTGATTTTATCAATGGAGCATTTGATCTAAGAATAAACGACAACTTGCTGTTCCCACTACTGGTAGCAATACTACTATATGTACTTACTATGTTTTGACAAAAAAATATTTCAGCTATTGAAAAAGTGGATGTGGTGAAAGAAGAGAAAATTAAGTCTCATTTTTAGGATTTGTGCGTAAAAATCGCCTGATTTCATATTTTTGTTATGGGTAGTATTTTTCATCGAATGCTGTTCTTCAGTACGCTCGCCAGGATCTTGTCCCGCTTTTGGGCAGGATCAGCAAGGTTTCTTATGAAGTGGAGCTGGCAGAGCTGGTGCTTGACTTCTGGAAAGACTTTCCTTATAGCATTGACAAGATAGGTCTCTTTGTCGGATACTATTCCCCTTATTTTTATTTCAGCCCTCTCAAGCTTTGGTCGCATTTGCAGATATATAGGCGGGTTAGGACATCTATAATGCAAACTCATGAGCACTAGGCATGTAAAAGGAGTACATCAGCAAGCAAAGCCAGATGAAACAGAAACCCAAATTGTTTAATTCTACTTTTGTTCATTTAAATATAGGTTTTCTTATATATTTATGTGTTCGATTGGTGTAATAATTGTTCCCTGAGATAAATTCGTTTGATCCATGGTTTTTTGATGATACTGCTGATCGATTGGGTGTTAGCCCTGTTGCTGTTGTCCAGGATTATGCTGTGACTGTGGTTCTATATTATCTGTATAGGAATAATATGGTCAGTGATTGTGTCTTTAAGGGAGGTACGTCGATCAAGAAGATATATTTTCCAGACGCAAGATTCTCTGTGGATCTAGATTTCGATAGCAAGTACTCCATGGAGAGCCCAGCTAAATATGCGACCGAATTTGAAATGAGACTCAATAGGCTTGTTAACAATGTCTTGGGTAGTGTCTATATATATGAAATCGAACGTATCGAGACATCATTATGGCTGTTTTTTAATATCAAATACCGCGTATTTGACTATGACGAGCTAACCAGAATAGATGTTGATTATGGTCCAGCTAGGGCTTCGTTCGTGAAGCAAAAGGTTTATGCAGAGCCATACATAAGTGATATGTTCTCAGTTGATGTCTATCCAGTAGAGACAATCTTGGAGCAAAAAGTAATCGCGCTAATAGACCGCAACACGGCTAAGGATCTCTGGGGCGTATATTTTCTTCACATCACAAAGGGTGTCAAACCAGACAACCCACTAAGAAAAATCGTAGAACAATACAACGGAGAGAACAATACAGATTTCGACCTTAGAAAAATTCTTTTCATCGTGGACGATATAATATCAGAGAGTGACTTTATGATACTCTCTGAGATCTATATGCCCTCAAACATTCAGAGGGATTTCGATAAGGTCAGGCGTGGAGTTAGAGAGTTTATTGAAGAGTATTGGAACTTCCGTTAGCTGTAATATATTCATAATCCTACATTATGGTGAATAAAAATAGAAAAAAAATCAACGTTAAACATATTAGCGGATCTAATATCTAGAAAGAAGTTTGTCTTTAGGTCGGAGGATCTAAGAGCATTATATGATTGGACACCAATAACGGCATATCAGAGAATAAGGGCAATGTTGAAAAAAGGGGTGATAAAGAAGATATGGCGCGGCACATTCATGATAAATTCCAAGCTTCTACCAAACGTACCGAGGGTAACATTCATAGATTTGCTCCTCGATAATCAATATTATTTTGGCCTCTATACGGCTATGTCATTCTGGAAAATATCCGATTTGCCAGCATATACGTACCAAACAATCACCATAAACAGACGTTTCAGCGGACAAAAACTGAACATAGTGGGCCTAAAAGTAAGATTGATATACATAAACCCTCAATACTTCTTCGGATACATCAGAGCGCCATACTCAGGGACACTAGTCAACATGTCTGACCTAGAAAAAACTATTATAGACGCAACGTATTTTATAGGACGCTATATCTTGGTTCAAGACCTAGCAAAAGCCATACTCCTAGCCAAGAATCGAATAAATATACAAAAAATAGCGGAATATCTCAAGAAACTGGATAGCCCCTTCGCCACTCAGCGTCTTGGTTTCCTACTAGAGGAAGCCGCCGGAATAAGACTCCACACAAAAAAATATCGATTAAGAATATCAAACCGCTACATATTTCTAGACCCAAAAGGCCCCAAGCAAACAATAGAAAGAAACCCTAAATGGAGAATACTGCTAAATCGAAAACTAAAATAATCAACAATAACAAGAATAGCCAACGAACAACACCAATTGACATTACTTCCAGATCTAATAAGTTATTTTATCTGATTAGCACAAATTTTTTGGTACTAACCATGGCTCGACTCTCTAGTGTTTATTATCACATATTGTGAAACCAAAATTGAGCAACGAAACTGATTCGAGGTTAAGAGAGTATTATGCCTTCTTTTTCTGCCCAATAATAGATGTAGCCTGTAAGATGTTTTTGCTTCGTAAAATCGTTAGTATTCACTATTATTATCTCTGGGATGATGCCATTGTTTACGAGTTCTCTCTTTACATTCAACCAGAATTCATCTAGAATTTTCGAATCAACTTTTTCTTTTATGATGATGAGTAAATCCCAATCAGAGTCCTCTCTGTAATCCCCCCTCGCCCTAGAACCGAACAATATTATTTTTTCCACATTAACATTAAACTTCTTTGCGTTATCTAGAACTATTCTTTTAATTAACTCTAATTTTTTCAACACACGATTTTGACCATGCAACTCAAAAACCCTACCTATCTAGAGAATGCTCATCTTCCTAATAATGAACTCTCTAGCTTTTCTTGCTATGTCGACAGCCTCTCCGGCTTCTTCTTTAGATACCTTCAGGATTGGTGGGTATCTCGCACCAACATAGTATTTATCGAGTTTATCTGCCTTTATTTCCAACAGATACTCAAACTCCCCATCAGTACTCATACAGTTTCTTATTAACTCTGTGATATCGTGAATAAATGGATATCTATTCGTCTTCAGTAGGAGATATGCCTTCAAAAGCTTCTCAATTGCCTGTTGAGCATGAAAACAGGAAGCTCTGAAGTATCCCCATCTAAAAGCATTCACAGACAAAGCAAAGTCCTCCTCAGCACTATCTATAAGCTCTTTAGCATCCTGTCTCATAGTGTCAACAACTCTTTAACTGACAGTTTATCGATAATAATTTACTGATAATGGGTTTTTATTTTTTATGAGTCTATTGATTTTTTTCTTTAATGGGGGCTATTATTACTATGTCACAAGATAAGTTTATGTTTCTATTTTTAGGGCTTCTAGCGTACAACAAAAAAACACTAGAGAGATCAAACTTTGAGATAACAAAGAGCAGTAGGAAAAATAGAAACAACATCGCCACCAGAACAAAAATGTTCCCAAACGAGAAATTATATACACTAGCCACGTGTTGGGGAGCGCGTCCTGGGGCGCACAGTGTGCGTCCATTTATCTTAAGACAAAACATTCTGCATTGAGACCCAGATTAGACAGAGACTAGATTCTTCTGAGAGGGTGCGTCCTAGGGACGTGCATTGTGCGTCCGGGGACGAATGCTGTGCGTCCAGTTTTTCTTGGACGAAACCCATGGCTATGTTGGATATATTTGATGATAATAGGGTGTTCTTGGGGCTGTGGGTCTGGGACGAATGCTGTGTGTGTCCATGGACGCACACTTTGCTTGTTGTGCTGCTAGATGTTGTATGTCATTTTTGGGTGT
>JAUQYS020000075.1:0-7109 GCA_030587585.2 Candidatus Njordarchaeota archaeon | reverse complement strand
AAACAAAAACTATAAAGGATAATAAGCCAGCGAGAGTAACACTATGACTAGCATGTCTATGCCAAGGTAAGAAAACTACTTCTATATGATCTTCTTTAGGAACAAAAGATATAAGCGGCCCACTAAGTATTCTGATCTTTATTGTCTTGTCCTTATATCCATACACCAAAGGCGCAGAAAACCTTGCTTCTCCAACTCTTTTTTCAGGCGGAATATCCTCTATAGATGCCTCAAATATTTTTCCTCCGAAAGTTTGTATAGGGCCTATACCAACCTTAACTAGTTTTTTGTCTGTATCAAAATGTACGTACCATCTTCTCCAAGTACTCGGACCCGTCTTTATTGTGTGAAGCTGAAGATTAAATGGTCTTTTTTGTTCCCAAGTCTCATCTATAATTCTAGCTATTTTATTGGCTATCTCTTGGGCATCTGGGATAGGCCAATCTGGAATAATCTCATCATCTATCGGCCATAAAAACCTAACTATCTTAAAGTCAATATAGTCTGGAAGAATACCAGCTATGGCGCCTAATACTATTATGAATGATTTTTCGTACACAGTGAGCCACATGACCATTGGGAGCATCGACACTAACGCTGCTGCTACGAAATAATGAGTAACACCCTTCAACACACTCACCTCAGACCGATAAACTTAGCGAATCCAGCAGATAATCCAGCCATGTTTAACATCAATGGAAACAATATTACCGCGAGACAATGTAGACGTCTAGAACCGAATAGTAATGGGATCAATCCAATTCCCGTAGATACAAACATTATTAGAATTCCAATTATCCCTGTTGTGAGGTAAACAATAACCGCTAACACCACAATTATAGCAATTGAAAAATAATCATATCGCATTTTATGAATATACTTAGCAATAAGGTATGATACGCCTATCAAAAGGAGAAATGCTATCACACCACCTAAAGCTATACCAGCTACTGCTACATAAAACTCAGAATATTTTTGGGGTATATAAACTGTTGATGCAAGATTTGCAAGGCCACCCCTCACTACGGTATATCCTGGAATAAACAGAAGGAAAAACGCACCTACATAGTACACAAATCTGCTTGTCGCCATAGACATAATAAATTGGGATTCTTCCCGTTCTCCTGTAGCTTGGCCAGCTATAAGCGAACCCATTCCTCCCGTAAGGGCTGGGAACACAGCTGCAAATAATCCGCCCGAAAAACCAGCCAAACCACCTTTTATGACATCAATCATTGAAGCATCAATACTTTTCTGTATTCTCTGTTCAGGCGCTCTAGTACGTGAGACTACATTCATTATAAGACTTGGTATCGCGAATAGTCCTATGAAAGCTGGTAATAAACCAAAATAAGCTGCCTCTACTGGTATTATTCCTGAGTTCATAATGATAAATCCCAAGATCGCAGATAGGAAAAACGTAAGATAGCCCGCAGCCAGATTTCTCCATCCGCTCATAAATCTTCCAACTTTGCTTGTCCCTGTTCCTATATCTTTTGGAAATTCTGAGAGAAGTATATAAAACATAAATAGTGCCAGTATCCAGTGAAGATGTGGCGTAATAACGCTCATAAATGTTGGCATCATCAGAAATAATAATGGTGATACCGCTGCTAAGAGAAGAGCCCCAACAAGACCTCCTATTCCCATAAGTATCGCAGCTTCGAATGCACGTCCATTAGCCAGCATAAGCTGTGTTGGGGACAATATGAGAAAAGTTGTGTCGTCAGGAGCCGAAAAAAATATTATCGATATAGTATTTATTATCGCAAAACCAATCACATTGCCGAGAAGGAAAAATAGTAATGCTTCTGGTGGGATACCTATGCTTGGCGCAAAAATAATAAATAATGGAGCAATATTGTATATGTGTACAGATGGCAAAATTGAAATAAGCCCACCCACTAAGACCCCTAGTATTATGTATACCAACCCTATGATTATATCCATTATTATCTCACCCAAACAAATCGAATAGAATCCACGATGGATCTCCGACATATATCTCAAATTTTGATTCTGTTCCCGTTGTATAGTACTTACATTGCCCTATAACAACAATCCATTTGTTTTTTGTGTTAAGTAATGTCCTCTGCGTTGAGTTAAGCGCGTCCCAAACCTCAAAATCTATCCATACATTAATTGTGACCGATGGCGGAAGCGAGTAATCCTTAACATAGAGACTATTCGGATATCTATCATCCCAACTAGAGATCGATGCATTTATTTTAACTATTCTGCCCTGTTCTGCATATGTATCGCTATTCTCTAAAACAACCCCTAACTCAGTAAATCCTAGCTTTTTAATTCGTTTTATCGATGTAGCATTCCATGGGACTATTTCTGGCTCATCTCTATACTCCCATATATTTCCTACGATTTCAACTTTGTCTCCTAGAAAGAACTCTGTCATTTTTCCAGTCCATCTTACCACGATTTCTGGAATGTATACGGACAACTCATAGTCGGAGTAATTATAGTCTTTTAAGCTTGCGAGAATAAAAGTGGTTTTATTAGAATAATCGGTAATCCATCCTTGAATACGTACTGATTTACCAAGGTACTGATCCCCGCCATATGCTATGTCCTGGACAGATATATTTACGGGTTCTTCACGCATTAATATTAGATCCTCAGCATTATTAATTATAAGGGAAGGAGTTTCTCTAATTCTCAGTGTCCCAATAACTGTGATCTTGTCTCCTGAGATCGGTGCCATTCCCGCTTCTACAATATCTCTTGATGTTGGAGCATACACATAAACCATAATACTACTTACACCAAAATGTTCGTTGTAGGTCATATTGATATCACACATACTAAAATACAGTCTGCCACTAGTCTCATCAAATGTAGAAGACATCATTGCATAGCCAACTATTTTTACTCGAGCATAATTCATTTCAGGTTTTATATCCTGTATTAATATGGTTGGAGCCTCAGCACCATGAGATGCGTAGTATAGTGCACCAACACCAACAACAGATACAACCAGAGCGAAAATCATGAGAGCTTTAAGGCTTATACGCGTTCTTACCCTAGCTCCACAATATGGACATATCTCATAGGACCCGACATATCTTCCACAACTAGGACAATATCCCTCCTCAACACTACTCATGCATAATTCACCAAGAAAAATACATTAATACCAAATAAAACTAAGAGAAAAATAGTCAGAAGAAAAAATTTGAATACAATAAAAAATATTACTATTCTCTTTTTACATGTTGCTTCTTCTTTTTCCAATATAAAATTCCGGCCCCGGCCACTCCAGCGATTATCACTCCAGAAATAATAGCAACAACTGTTAAGTTTACTGCCTCTTCCACCGTAATTTTTATTACGATCTGATTCATATTCTGATATTCATCATACGCCATTATTTTTATGGTGTGTTCCCCTGTGGTCAGATCGAGCGTTATGCTCTTATTGTAAAAATTACCAGATATAGTCTCAGTAAGAATACTGTTACCGTCCAAATATAGCTTTATTTCTTTCAAATTATAATTGTCCGACACGTTGAATTCTACTATTATCTTCTTGCTGGATGTCCTAGTATTGTTGGTTGGTGTTTTTATGTTTATTGTTGGTGGTATTTTGTCTGTGACTTTTATTGATATACTCACAGATTTTTGTTTAAGGCCACCAGCTATATAATATATGGTCATTGAGAACGTTCCCATACTTTGGGGAACAACGCTCAGATATACTTTCTTTGTGCCACCAGCATCCAAAAAAATGACTTCTATCGACGTGTTAAGTAATAGAATACTACTATCCGTCTCCACACTTATACCTATACGTCTTACACCTACTGGGCCTATATTTTCTATAACTATGGGAATCTTATTAGTGACGCTTATGTTTAGCTCTACGAGACTTGCTACGCTTATTGATATGTTACCATACATCCAAGCAAAGATATTTCCTATGAGGGCTAGCCTATCAGACCTAGCCCAGTTTGTATATGAAAACATATCGTTAGAACCAAATACGACGATTTTTCCTCCTGTGCTTAACTCAGCTACCGCTAATATTATTTTAGTAGTATCATTTTTTAGCTCAGATTCGCCACTTATATTGACTAAGGTATTAGGCCCGCCAGATATAACCGGGTATGCTCTAACAATAATATTACCTTCTCTTATTGTTAAGTTAGATATAATATTAATTACGGCTGCCTTGTAGACCGAAGAAAGCGATATTTTATAGTTTATATACTCTGCGGGTCCCTCCTCGTAGTATTCGAATTCATATACAGGGTCTGTGCCATTAATATTAACCAGCTGAGAATCCAGAAACTCCATGCCATATTCTCTAAGAAGACTATTAATATAGCTTGGATTAAAATATTTTCCACCCTCAGTACCATCACCCAAAACAATTAAGCATCCACCATTATCCACAAAATTCATTATAGACTCATTTTCGGCTTCTGTAAATGCACCATCAGCATCGATTCTTGGAAGAACAAGCAATGATGCATCAGAGAGCACCGTATCGGTTAGATCCCCCGTTTCATTAACTATGTAGACCCCAAAATATTGGCCAAGATAATTATTCACGAAGTCTGTCATGTTTCCATATTTTGACCATGACTGATAATTAAAGTAGCTATTTCTATTGTTTGCGAATACTGCTATCGGTTTTTCATAAGCATAGATCCTAACGACGATACGTCCCTCCAATTGATCTGATTTTACTATAAGTTCTACATCAAAAATTCCGGCCTCTAATACTGTTAAGGAAACATTTTTTTCGACAGAACTTCCGATAGCTATGTCGCCTACATAAATTGGTATATTTTCGAGAGAAATACCGCTAGGTGCCGATGCATATATCTTAGTATTCGTCGAATCGACACCAGCTAGATTGGTGATCTTTACTTTTATCGTTGTCCTATTTCTTAAATGAAGCCACATAATATCCTTTGTTTTTGATGCTTCTATACGAAATGCTAAGGTTCTAAGAGGAACAATTTTGGAATATCTAACAACATCACTAGTATTCGATGGGTTAACTGCAACTGTTGTTATGTTTATCATCGCTATTCCCGTTGTATTGGTCTCTATGGATAGCGCTACATTTTTCTTCGATTTTGGTGCTATTATACCCAAATTTATCTGGGTACTATTTATTTTAAGATTAGACGAACCATACGTTTCTATGTATAATGTAGTCTGCCTATTAGATGCCCCTAGATTTTTGATATCCATAAAAAGATATTCCTTAGTCCCAGCATAGAGTATTTTTGGTAACGTAATGTTGATTGGATAAACCACATCATCTAGAGACGAATTAAACCAAGAAATTATGTTCCTAACAAAATATTCTGTTTCCTTCGCACTGAGCCCTATTGGTACACCGTTGTCGGTTTTATTTGAAAGCCATGTGGTCCCTCCACTAACAAAAAGTTTTCCACTACTCGTTACGTTTATTACGCCCAAATAAATCGTTATATTAGTACCACTAGAAGAATTATACTTCGTGTATGTATCATCATCACCAGTCCCTACAGGATATATCACAATACCATTAGTGTTATTGTACTCCTCTTGTATTTCAAGACATGTTGAACTTGCTGCACTTACCTCCAAGCTCGAATTATCCCCGGTTAGAAGCCTTGATAAACCATTATTTTTCCATGTATGTATCCAAGGATAATATTCCTTACTGAAATTATTTGTCAGATCAAGTACTTCATCATCATACCAACTTATGCCTAGATGCTCAGTAAATGGATTCAATTTTTGCTTATCAAAATAACGGTACCAATCACCAGTTATCATCAACGATTTTCCATATGATAAAGCTTTCTTTACCATAAGATATTCTTCTCTTAGCGGCGTGCCGTCCTCAGGATTAATGAAGACTCCCAAATCGAAAAATGCACCCATGTAGCCAGCATATTCACTAAAATTTTCAGCAATTGCATAAAAAGGACTCGAAGAATAATTAGCGGCTGTATAAACAATAACCTCATCGTAGTATTCGTCCAATAAAGAGATAAACTCGGGAATTATATGTATATAGTAATCATTATATTGTTCAAAGAGAACTGCTACTGGCCCATAAAAGCTTTGATACTCCGTAGCACGATAACTGGATCTATTTACCATATCAACAGGATTCCCATCGAAATGACTAATAGACGAACCCATAGGCACAATAGAAATCAAAAGAATACCAATCAAAGCTACAGAGATATATCTATCCATATTTAAACCTCTAAACAACACTAAAAAACAGAAAATAGATTTTAAATTAGAAAAAAATAGAAAAAATATCTAAACAGTTTTTCTCTTAAGGAACAACATTGCCAAAGAACCAACTAGGGCTACAGCAAGCACAGCTATTCCTCCCAACACGACCGGCGGCACGCTCTCTATTGTCGAGTATATTGTCGACGAGCTAATTGTCGTGACCAAAGATGTTGTTGTTTCTGTTACTGTTGACGTGACAGTTGTGGTTACATTTTGAGGTGTTGTAGGTTCTGGAACATCAATCATTTGACTAGTCTTAGCCATTAGGCCCTCATAGTCATACACAACTACTGTTACATTGTGTGTTCCGCTTGTCGATATGGGCGGTATCTCAGCATAATAATATCTCTCACTTGATGGGTATACATCCTTGATTACTTGGCCATCCAATATTATTTCAACGTGATAAAGCTCCCAGTCCTCCATAACAGCTACATATACATTAGCAAAGTAAAATGTTGTACCCTCATAATCATAGGAACCTATGTTCCATGTTATCTCTATCTCGGGAGCCTCATTTGTAGGTACCGCAACTTCGCCAAGCAACCAATTCAATGCTCGCTTCAAAAATTCTACATTACTATCATACCCCATTCCATAATTATCGACAGTTTTAGTACCTCCTATAGCAAGTATCTTACCTGAATTCGCCTCCACTGCTGCAATAGCGATAATATCTGTACCGTTTATTCCCGATGGATCACCACTAGGACCAACACTATAGCTCGTTGGGTTTCCTCTCACTATTGCGAACGCTGGGGGCGAAATATTTAGATACGTACTGCTTCTAACATATAGCTCGGAAAGCCCAATGGTCATATATGTCGCTACAGGATTAATACA
>JAUQYS020000069.1:0-2616 GCA_030587585.2 Candidatus Njordarchaeota archaeon | reverse complement strand
GGTATTACAGGTATTGTCAAAAATGTTGTTTTTCTGGTCCTAAATTATGTTTACATAATAAATGTTTCTATTCTGACTCCTATCATTGAGGAAGGTACAAAGAGCTTACTAGTAGTGGCATTATTGCACCAAAGGAGAATGACGGCTAGACAATGTTTATTATGTAGTAGCATTGTGGGTGCTAGCTTTGCTGCTGTAGAAAACATTATTTATGGCTATAGCTACTATTATCAATATGGTTTTGATTTTGCTCTGTATATCGTGGCCATCAGAACTACTTTCTTTCCCATCGGACATATGTTGTTCACAATGCTTTTTGGATATTTTCTCGCCGCAAAGAAACATCCCATTTTGGGATTACTATTAGCTATAAGTTTGCATTCATTGTGGAATGTTGGCATAGTCCTACTTGGCGGTTATTTTATTAGTTATATTTTCTTATACTACATAACATATTATGGAATATTATTTGCCATAATTTATCATGTTTTTAGGCCAAAAGAAAGGCTAATAAAATTCTTGTCTACAAGTAGCTAGGACCTTTCCTATCAAAATAATAAACAAGCACTCATTGCTTCTTTTTCTTTGAGCCTATCTTATCCAGTATTTTCTCTACTCGGCTTTGATTAAGATTCAGACCTAGTTCTTCTGGTTCGAAACCTAAAGCGAGTCCCAATAGTTGTGTATAGTATATCACGGGCACTGAAACCTCTTGCTTTAACATTTTGCTTATTCTTTTTTGGCGGGTCTCATAGGAGTGTTGGCAAAGGGGGCAGATTGTTACTAATCCATCAAAACCTCTACGCGATATTGCCAACAGTTTTTCTCCTCTTATTTTGTCGGCTTCCCTCGGTTTTACATTACCAAAAAGAATCATACAGCAGTCCATCCTTTCTGGATAATATGGCGACTTCGCTCCCAAGAGCTCAACATATTTCTCTAATATTTTTGGATCTTCTGGATCATCTATCGCAAAGCTGTATGGTCTAAGCACATGACAACCATAGTGAGTAGCTAGTTTTAGTCCGCTAAGATCTACTTTAAGTTTTTCCTTTATTTTTTCTTGTCCTATTTCCTCATCAATCACTGTCATTATATGCTTGATTTTTATTTTGCCAGTAAACTTTAATCCCTCTTCCGCCAAGATCTCATTAACTTTTTTCCTTTTTTCTTCATCCTCCAACAAGACTTTTTTTGCTTTATTAAGAGAAAGATAGCATCCATTGCAGAGAGTTAAAATGTCTCTTCCTTCTTTCTCAGCCATAGCTATTATTCGGCCCGCCATTGTTAGCCATGTAAGAAAATTGACACACTTCATAGGTTCGCCACAACAGTGAAATTCTGGAAAGTCTTTGTAGTCTATACCGAAATAGTCCAATATTTTCTTTGCCGATATTTCATATTGGTACTGTTCTGAAACAACCATACATCCCGGATAAAACATGTATCCCATTATTTATCACCCATAACTATCGGACTTCCCGATTTTTTGAATAATCTTATAAGTTTTCCCGATTCTGTAACCCTAAAAATCGTTATGCCCAAATCTGAACGCTTAACAAGTTTTCTATCCCTTCTAACAACACCCATTTCAGGCAAAATAGCACCAATCCTCATAATATTCTGAGCCATTTTTACCCAAGCGATATGTGCCTTATTTTCTCTTGAAGCAACATTTCTTAGTGCTACTATAACATCTGCAGGAGCTACTTCCATGGGGCACCGCTCAGTACATGTGAAACACTGTGTACAATACCATATAAGCTCCGATTCTATCAGCTCCTTAATTTGTCCATAATACGCCATCTTCACTATTCGATTTGGCCTATATTCATCAATAATCCTCGCAATGGGGCACCCTGAAACACACTTATTGCATCTAAAACAAACCTCTGGCTGTATCCAGCTTATTATTTCCTTTAAAAGACTAGACAACACCATCACCCCCCTAATCCTGCTTCTAGTTGGGATATGTATTGCTTATCGTCCATATTTGGAATACTAATCGCCCCCGTTGGACACGAAGAAACACATACACCACATCCAGCACATAGTCCCTCCTTTACTTTAAGCATTTTTTCTCCGTTTGAAAAAGATATCTCTATAGCATTATAAGGACACACATTATAGCATATCTCACATTTACTACAAAAATCTTGATCTATGTTAGCGACAAAGGGCTCTAACTCTATTTCGTCTGCAGAAAGCAGACTCATAATACCAGCAGCCGCTCCTCCAGCTTGGGCAACGGAATCAGGAATGTCTTTAGGGCCCTGTGCTACACCAGCAACAAATATTCCTTGTATTGTAGTAGAATACGGATCTAGTTTTGGATGCCGTTCAAGAATAAATCCATCTGCGCTTCTTGGTATTTTTAATATCTCAGCGATTTTCTTTATGTTATCTCCTGCCTCATATCCAGATTCTAAAACTACGAGATCAGCATTTATCCTTACTATTCTGTCTAGTGTTGCGTCATATACCTCAACTATTATTGTTCCATCGTCTTCTTCTCTTAGTTCTGATGGAACACCTACTATGAATTTAATGCCTTCTTTTCTTGCGCGCTTATAGAACTCTTCGAACCCCTTGCCGAACGCTCTAATATCAATGCCA
>JAUQYS020000431.1:0-3206 GCA_030587585.2 Candidatus Njordarchaeota archaeon | reverse complement strand
GATTGTCTGGGGACGAGATAATATCTAAGGCAAAAAAATATTTGAGGGTTTCTCCCAAAGATATTGAGGAGATTAATTTCTTGAGATCAAAAGGTGTGAGAATAATTTCTATATTTGATGACCTGTATCCCGCCGAGCTAGTTAGAATGAGAAATCTAACAGAGCGGATTTATCCTCCTCTACTACTATATCATATTGGAGCCTTTATTGATTTCAACAAGAAGACCCATGTGGCTATTGTTGGAACAAGAAACTGCTCGAGGGAAGGATATAATTTTGCTTTAAGACTCGGAGAAGCTCTCTCTTCGGAGGGCTATATTGTTGTGAATGGGCTTGCTAGGGGAATTGATTATGCTGCGACTTTAGGTGCACTAAAAGCGGATGGCGTTATTGTTGGTGTTAGGCCGTGGCTCGACGTGGTTGATAGGCCTCCACAATATCTGCTAGGAATAATTGGAAAAATACTTGAGAATGGATGCATAATTTCGGAGAACGCATTCAAAAAAGATATTTCCTCATGGATCAGAATGCAATTCCAACTAAGAAACAGAATTATTGCGGGAATATCCCACGTGGTAGTTATTGTCGAAGCAAGAAAACCCGGAGGCTCAATGCATCAAATAGAATACGCACTAAAAAGAAGAAAACCCGTACTGATATGGAAACTAAAAACAAGATATAATAAGGAATTCGTCAGAGCCCATAAAGAATTCGTAAGGATGGGAGCAACAGAATACGAAACAATAGACGATGTCTTAGACTACATAAAAAACAATATTCCGAATCAGACAAAACATGGAGAATAGAGCTTTATCAAAGAAAACACGAAAAACTCTCTACATTATTGTCGCTCCATTTGTACTCCGATATTCTTAACTTGCCTTGGTGATTTAGAATCGTTGCAAAATAAATTATAGTTCATCTATTTCTATTCCTCTTTCTGCTAGTGTTTTGGCAATAACATTCAAGTATCTTTTTATATTAACAAGCTCCTCCCTAATTATTTCGCAGATTATATTGAGATTCAATTTGAAATATACATGAGCCAAAATATGTCTAAACTTAGCCATCTTTACAAGTTCCTGAGATAGGTCTTCTGGCAGGATTCCTTCCTCCATAAGAACTCTAAATACATCAACATAGCTTTCTGGGGTCTCTAGCTTAAGTTTGGATATTACTTTGAGCCCCAGATCTATAGTGCCCTGAACAACTGTATATAGGTACCATAGTATGCTACCCAAAAGTTTTTTGTCTTTTTTAAGCATGTCTGGAGAGATGTCCCTATATTTTTCGAGGAAACTTAATGCATCCAGTATTTTTTCATAGATCAGATTGGTACACCCTTGACCGCACCAATTTTCTATAAACTTCGATGAATTCTAGTGCCTCGATAAGTGTATGAAAAACGAAATTCTCATGAAGCGCCTCGTCTCTACATAACAACAGAATCCCATCCTTTATCACCCTATATCTAAATATTGGTGGGGCATCATTAAGTATTTTCAAGTCTACCTCCACACCATCGATCTCGATAGACCCCAATATGTCAAGATAGACCTTGGCGCTAGGCCTCTTTAGATACACTGCCACATCCACATCGCTGAACTTGTGGTAGTTTCCCTTGGCAAGCGAACCGTATAGATATGCAAAAATGATATCATCAAACACCAAAAGAGTTTGGGTCAATATTTTGACTAGTCTCCCTCTATCAAGATCTTTTTTTAAGAGCAGAGCCATCACAATAACACCAGCAGGCTAAGGTCCAAAGGAAACATTACTGATTATACGTTATAATAACATTATGATTACCATATAAAAAACTGAAGATTTATATCGCCACATCCATACATTGGAGAGTATTCCGACAAATTCTTCCACAAATTAGAGTTCTGAAATAAACCCATCGCCATAATAATTAATAATAGACCGCCTGATTCAATACTCATAATGTACCTCCAAAAAATTACAGAACAGACAGATGCAGAAACAAAAAGCATAGAGCTCCCAGAGGCACCAAGCCTAAGAATATACCTCAAATACATACTATTTTTCGCGGCATCAGCAGCACTAAGCTTCACAGACATCACAAAACAAATAATACAAACAATTATAGAAACATATGAATTCGGAACAATATGCATCCTCTTTGTCATCATAATGCTAATCTCCCTAACAAACCAACTAACATACAGCATAGACGAACTAATAAAATTCTCCAAAAACTTCACATGCTACTTCTACCTACAATACATAAACAATAACATCGAAAACATCAAAATTTAACCTTCCTAGGATAAAATATGAGATAGCCCCAGTAACCAATGTATCCCCGCCGATAGAATTTGAATATGTTGGCCCTAACCACATCTACATTCTCTATACTGAGCTTCCAGTTTTCCGTAAAGCATGATATACCATCAATGCTATATCTCTCATACTCATTAATTAGTCTCTGATACACAGCCTTAAACATTGCGGAGACAATAGATTCTATTCTTCGTCTAATATGATCACGAATATCCTCCTTGCTAAGCGGTACGCTGGCTTGTTTTAGGTAAGACGTCAATTCCTCAACATCCTGGCTGGCATTCGCAAGCTCGTTTTTAAGCCTATCTAACCTACCATGTGGTATGCTACGGAACAATTTTATTATCGCTGGGTATGTGGCGTGAGTTATAATATAGGTGAGGATAAGCTCTAAACTGCCCCTTGAGACATAATAGAATAGACCTCTCTTATACACGATATACCCAGAGTATGCAGATAGGAAAACCATAATGATTAAAGAGAGCAGTAGACCGATGACACCAAGTATGCTTGGACGAAGAATATGTAAGATCAATGCAAGTGTGACGAATATCAAGATGCCAATTATCCAAGCGAAGATCTTTGGTAATATCGGGGGCTTGAGCATGTAGTAGTTGCCATATAACTCCTTAAGATCACTAACATTTATCCCTTTAGGCTCGATAACAGCCACGTGATACTTCCTCAAAAAATTTCTGAAATTCATTCGGATCACCAATATTAACTAATATAGTTACCATATATTTTAGACTAATATTCTCATACTACATGGTTTCTCGCTTAGATGTGCGCTCAACAGTCTTAAAAATGTCATTACGATGGATATCGCACACAACATGCTCGCCAGAAACATGTCATGCATGGTATGCCTCTTTTTTCTTTCCCTCTCACTCAGTAAA
>JAUQYS020000374.1:0-2475 GCA_030587585.2 Candidatus Njordarchaeota archaeon | reverse complement strand
GATTTCTAGTGGAAGGGATCCGGGTCTTTCCAGAAGCTGTCCAGATGACTGTCCCTTTATTCATATTTGTAGGGAAACATAGTTTTGTTGGTGTTATATTTTGGTTATGGTTTGTTGGTCTGTGTGATTTGTTATGGGGGAATCCATATATTTGGCTGGTTTTGGTGTAAGTCTTAGAGTAAAGAAGAATAGCTTTCTTATTTTTGCGGATGGTAATAAGGATACGATCTCTGCTAGCAAGGTGCAGAAGATTGTTTTTCTTGGTTCTGGGAAGGGAGTATCTATTGATGCTATTAGGCTGGCTATAAAGTATAGAATTCCAGTATTTTTTGCGTATTCTAATGGGTATCCTTACGCGATGCTCTTTCCTGTTGTTGCTGTAGGCACAGTTAAAACGAGAAGAGCTCAATATGAGGCCTATAATTGTGATATTGGTGTTGAGCTTGTGCTCGGTATATTAAAGGGAAAGCTAAGAAATCAGGCTAATCTGATAAGGTTTTTTTGGAAATCTAGGAAGAGAACGGCACCAGATTTGGCGAATAGATTAAAGGAAAATGCAGAAGCAATAAAATATCTAATAGCACAGCTTGAATCTATAGGTTCAGACAGAATTGATTCAGATTTCAGGAGAAAGGTTATGAATATAGAGGCTAGGGCTGCCGAGATGCATTATTGGCCGTCTTTTTCTCTTCTTCTACCCACCGGATTTAGTTTTGAGAAGAGAGTAAAGCCGAATGCTAAGGATCCCGTTAATGCGCTTCTTAATCTGGGATACGGATTGTTATTTATGGAGGTTGTTAAGGAGGTCATATATGGTGGTTTGGATCCTTATGCGGGATTTCTTCATGCTGATAGATCTGGGAGAGAGTCTCTTGTTCTGGATCTTATGGAGGAATTTAGGCAGTGGTGTGTTGATAGGCTCATAATAAAGCTTTTGACGATTAGAAAGCTCAGACCAGAGGAAATAATGGATGGTCCTAAAATAAGGAGAGAAATTGTTGGTATGTTTTGTAAAGAGTTTGAGGATATGATGGGGTCTGTTTTTGTTAATACTTATGGTGAGAAGAGAACTATGCGGGGCCATATTAGTGCTCAGGTGCTTAGAGTTAAGAGGCATTTATTAGAAAAGGAGAAGTATAGGCCGTGTATTTTTATGTGGTAAATATGGAGGTAACATATTTAGTGATCTATGACATAACAGATGATTCTCTAAGAAACAAGGTCTCGGATACTCTCGAGGATTACGGCTTAGAACGAATACAGTATAGTGCCTTTATAGGCAGACTAAAGAGGCATAGACTTGGATCATTGGTTGAGGATCTAAAAACAATACTAAATAGTAAGAAGGCCACCATAGATGAGAAGAGGAATATTCAGATATTTCCTTTGTTTGAGCTGAATCTGAAGACAAGAATAATTATTGATGCTAATGGTGGAAGAAAGGATGGGAGTAAAAAGAATGAAGAAAAAAGATCTGTACATATATACTAGCCCTAGGGGCATAATCGATGAAAATTATGTTACATTAACAGATATAAAGAATTGGATATATTGCCCTAAGATAGTCTATTATAATAGAGTACTCCGAGTAAAACCATTGGTTGGTGCCGTTCAAGAAGCAGGAAAAAGGATCCACAAGGAAGAAATAGCAAGAATTATGAGGCGAAAAGGAATAGGAAAGTGGGAAAGAAAAATATACATCCTAAAAGAAAAAGAGGTAGAATTATACTCGCAGAGGCTCAGATTGAGAGGAATAGTTGACCTTATAGTGATGAACGAGTATGGAGAAATATTCCCAGTAGAAATAAAATACATGAGATCAAACAAGGGACGCATATGGCTTGACCACAGATTCCAACTTATCGCACAAGCAATGCTAATAGAAGAAAACTACAACAGACCCGTCAAGAGAGCATACATATATTATTGTGTCGAACAAAAAGTACTTAAAACAAGAATAACTAAGAAAGATAAAGAACTCTTAGAAGAAATCATAAGAAAAATATTAGATATAATAGAATCAGAAGAAGAACCAAAAACTAGGGTACCGAAAAGTAGGTGCACGGGAGGCTGTGGATACGCGTGGATATGTAAGCGATAAAATCTAGAGACTGTATCATTTTTTTCATAGTGATCTTATCAAATAGTAGACTCAGATTTGTCAAATATTTTCAAGAGAGGTAATCAAATATTTTTCTGATTAGTTGTTTCTGGTGTGTAGGAAAAAACTAGAAATTGAGGTATACAAAATTGTAAAAGCATGGAATATACATAGATGCGTGAACAACAAGAAGTCTTAGTATATAAGCCGGGCTCGAAGTTTATATATGTTTTTTCTTCCTTCTTTTCGTACTTCGACGATACCAGCTTTAACAAGTTTGTTTAAATGTTTCCATAAGGTTGCCTTAGATTTATCTATATCCAACACATCCTGGATACTTTCAAGGTCTGCTTCTCCTTCCCTAAGAATTTCTA
>JAUQYS020000367.1:0-6470 GCA_030587585.2 Candidatus Njordarchaeota archaeon | reverse complement strand
AAAAAATCTTAATAATTAGTGGTTTTGTTTCCATTATTATGAGTCTATCGCAGGGTTTTCTGGAGACGAGATAAACTATACGAAAAAAGGTAAGGACATGATCTTCATGAAACCCATAAATAATAAAGGAAGTTTTTAATGTAGTTCAATGATATAAGCAAACCTAGCAAGGTTAGATGGATGGTATATTTGTTCTTGAATATGATATGGAGCGAATTGGAATCAATGATTGAAGGATTCATAACGAATTCAGATATTGTATGTATTGCTTTATCTAAATGCGCTGACGACATTCTAAAGTACAAGGACGGTGAAGTGAATATTGATTCGGACGTAATAAAGACACATGCTTTTGCCCCAGCGACATCATAGAAAAAATAAAAAAAACGTTATGAAGAAAACATCTAGCAATTTGGACCAAAACAAGAGAATAAAATTTTTCGTAAAGAAGACCCAATACATGTTACTCAAATTGTTGAAAATATAAAGAAAGAAAATTCTTAAATAGTATTGGTGAAAACTTATGGCTTTGACATCAGTAGACTTTAAGATTTCTGAGCTTATGAGAAATATAAAACAAATAAGACCAAACGTATGGGAGATACCACGTAGCTTTAGACCATACATGCAGACACCCGCAAGGCTATACATGTCGAAAAAACTTCTTGACAATATGGAAGACCAAGCAATACAACAACTAATAAATCTAACAACTCTTCCCGGCATAGTAAAATGGGCCATCGCTCTACCAGATGCACATACTGGATATGGATTTCCAATAGGAGGAGTAGCCGCTTTTGATATAGAAACGGGAATAATATCCCCTGGCGGCGTAGGATTCGATATAAACTGCGGGGTTAGGATGCTCGTTACAGATCTTACAGTCGAGGAAGTAAAACCAAAACTAAAACAGCTTCTAGATGAAGTAGCAAAAAATGTTCCAGCAGGTGTGGGGAGAGGAGGTAAAATCCATCTCACAATCCAGGAATTAGACGAAGTACTGATAAATGGAGCACATTGGGCTGTTGAACAAGGTTATGGAGCAAAAAAAGATCTAGAACATATAGAAGATAACGGGAAGCTTGAAGGCGCAGATCCAGAATTTGTGTCGAGAAGAGCCAAGCAACGTGGAGCACCGCAGTTGGGCAGCTTAGGGGCTGGGAACCATTATATGGAGGTCGAAGTTGTTGATCAGATTTTCGACGAAGAAATAGCAAGAAAATTGGGTGCCGAAGAAGAGGGCCAGATCGTGGTGATGATACATACGGGAAGCAGAGGTCTTGGACATCAGATAGCGTCAGACTACATTGACGTTATGGTTCAAGCCGCAAGGAAATATAACATTAGGCTTAGAGATAAGCAACTTGCATGCGCCCCATTCAAAAGTCCAGAAGCTGAAAGATATTTTGCAGCTATGAAGTGTGGCGCCAACTTTGCGTTTGCTAATAGGCACATGATAATGCATTGGGTTAGGGAGGCATTTTGGAAAGTTTTTGGTTCCGATGTGAAATTGGATTTGCTATATGATGTGGCTCATAATATTGCGAAGGTGGAAGAACATATTGCTGATGGAAGAAAGATTAAAGTTGTTGTTCATAGAAAAGGTGCTACAAGAGGATTTGCTCCAGGTCGGCCTGAAATTCCGCAGGATTATCGCGATATAGGTCAACCTATTCTAGTTGGAGGCAATATGCTTCAGGGTTCTTATGTTCTTGTTGGTACCGCTACTGCCATGAGGGAGGTTTTTGGATCAACGGTTCATGGGGCTGGTAGACAAATGTCTAGAAAGGCCGCGAAGAGGAGATTTTGGGGAAAGCAAGTTGTTGAGTGGCTATCTAAGCGAGGAGTGATGGTGAAGGCTGTTAGTATGTCGGTTGTCGCTGAGGAAACTCCGCAGGCCTATAAGGATCTTCATGAAGTTGTTGAAAGCGCGCATGTATCTGGAATAGCGAAGAGAGTTTTTCATGCATCACCTATAGCTGTTTGGAAAGGATAAAAACTTATTTCTCAATTTTTATGTCCCCAACTCTTTGGCGTGTTCTTTTTTATGATCAGTAGTTATGTTGTGTATTTTGTGATTATTGAGATTAGTGGTTATTGTGTCTAAGTGTATTTTTTGTGGCAGAGAAACAAATGGCGAAAGAATATGCGAGTATTGTAGAGAGGTTATCTGTGAAATTTGTGGCAAAAAACTAGCGAGAGGTTATTGTGCTGTTTGTGGTAGATTGGTATGTGACGACGATTCTATGTTTGTTGGTTTTGCTAGAGTATGTAATGATTGTATTTCTAAGGATAGGAATCTTAGTAGTTATGAATATCTTAAAGCTTTTTGCTTGAAGGAAAGTTCAAGGCGTGAAAATGTTGTGTTTGATAAAATAGCTGAGTTTGGGGATATAAAAGAAAAAAATGATAATGTGTTTCTATTTGTTGGGTTGGATGATTTTGACTCACCTTATGGTATGTGTACAACGTATGCTGGTACTTTGTTGGTTGAAGAATTGTTAAAAATGCATAATGTAGAGTTTATGGATTATCCTCTACTAGTTAGACTCGATCCAAATATACCTATGAAGACGCGGGGAAACGCATCTATCGGATTAAGAATGAGAATAGCGGCAAATAATGTAGATAACGTTAAGAGATTTATCTTAGAGAAGCTTGGTAAAATGTCTCATTTTTTCTTTAGGAAAACACAACCAGCTGTTGTTTTTTATGTGGCGGAGCAATTTGTTGTCGACAGGTATATCTATTCTGTTTATAGTAAGGCGCTGAGAACAATAGTTACAAGAAATGAATCAATAAGAATTGTGAAGAATATTAGGTTTGGACATTTGGAAATTTTTACTCCTAGTAAGATTATGTCGAGGGGTATTGTAGGTGCATTATCTGCTGTTGGAGCTGTATTTGAAGACTACACATTTGAGATTCTAGTATATCGGAGAAAAGACAGAATTAGTGAAAATAGGATAATTGATGCTCAGAGCGTATTTGAGATGGATAGAAAACTAAGTCCCTTTGTTTTTGATAATGTTGACGCTAACAGAATTATTATTGCTCCCGCAGGACTAGATCCAGTCTTGATGGGGATAAGAGGGGAGTTTCCAGAAAAATTACTTGAAGCATTTTCTATTGTTAGACATGAAAAACATAAGTCATGGTGTCTTTTCAGAACAAATCAAGCAACGGGAATGCATATTAGAAGAATAAAAAAACCGAGCCAAGCTAGGCCCTATGAGACTGTAATGTTGGATATGATAGTTGACAGAATAGAATATGAGGAGGACACAACCATTATTATTGGTAACGCTGATGGATGGAAAATTAGGGTCAGAATATATAGAATACAGAAAGGAATAAGAGAAGTGATCTCAAAGCTTAAGAAGCACGATAAAATTCGAATTATTATGGCTGTAACCGACTACAATGAGGGCAAATTAGAAGGGAACTTCGAAGAGTTTTTCCCATTAGAGCTAAGTCCGATAGAGATAATAAGAAATCCTCCATGCCCAATATGTTGTGCGCGTCTGAAAAAAAAGGGGAAAGAAGAGATGTACTGCAAAAAATGCAAATACAGAATAAAAAAAGTATTTAAGGTATCCCTAGTGTTGGATAGAACATTTCCAAAAACAAAGAAGAGATATATACCAATGCCAAGGTCTCACAGGCATTTAACGATGCCAAATATGAGGATACGCATTAGAGCAAAAAAAATCTCAGGATTTTTCAGACCATATATGATAAACATATTTTGTGGCAAAGAAAAACCTGATTTAGGAAGCATAAAAATAATTTCTTATATTTCCGATCCAAAAATAATATAAAGCTTAGAGAGCATGAAAATAACTCTAAATATCATTATAATATTACAAAAAAAATTGTAATATTTAAAAAGCAATTAAACAATTATAATCATATATGGTGATAAAATATGGCGCAAAAAACAAAAAAGTTCCATTGCATGAATTGTGGAAAAACATTTGAAATAGCAGTAACCGCGGAGGATCCAATAAGATGTCCATATTGTGGAGCAGGACCAGGAGTATTAGTCAGAATATATGACAAAAAAGCAGAACCACAACAAGCTATGCCCAGAGAAGCGATCCCGGTTCAGCCTAAACCACCGCAGCCAGCTCCCCCAACAGTAACTCCTCCAGCTCCTCCTAATATGCCAGTGCCTATGAAACGATTTTTATGTTACAACTGCAATAAGGTTATCGAAGTCCCATATGGGGTACCAAAACCAGCTCAGTGTCCATATTGTGGCGCTCCAGCATACATGATTCATCGTTTAGATAAAGGCCCAGGTGGACCCGGTAGGCGAGGAGGATTAGGTCGTCGAGGTTTTGGAAGACCATTCTGGTAGAATAGGCGATCGTTATGTTTTTCATTTTATTTTTTGATTTAAGTGTTCAAATTTTGGCTATAGCGCTTTTTTCGATAGTAATGGTTATACTCGTATATTATGCTTTAAGAAAAATTTTGACAATAGTTTCCGGTATTCAAAGTAATGATCAAGATCAGAGTATAAGTAGCCAAACGAGTTCGTCGACCACGAATCCTAATATATCCACAAGTAGTCTTCCTATATATCCAAGATTTGTTTTTTGGTATAGGAGATGTCGAAGATTTCGTAGAAGACGGGGAAAATATAGGTGGTAGAATTTGTGTCCTCGCCGTGGAAGGATGCGTTGGGGAAGGAGGCTCCAAGAATTTTTTCCAGTCATAAATTTTTTGAGTGCTATTTCGGGCCCAAGATGGATAATACTAAAAATAATCGGGGGAACAGAAAAATCGACAAGCGAAATCTATGAAGAGCTTATCAGCAAGTATAATCTATCAATGCCAAGATCGGTCCTATATTATCACTTGGGAGAATTAGAACGCATAGGAATAATAGAAGTTAAGGGATATAAAGAAACTGGAAAAGGTGGAGCTCCCGAGAAAATTTGGGTTCTCAAAGTGAGAAAAATAGTAATAGATATAGTGTCTGGCGCCATCTCAATAGAGTGACCCCTAAAAGGTATATATCACCGAATGACAACGCATACAGATGCGTCTATTTTTGAGTCCTGGTTTTATTTTCAGTGTCTTGTAGCAGTCAGGACAATACCATGCACCGCATTTCTTGCACTGAATCCAGCCAGAAGCCAGTGTAGGTTTTCTTTTTCCACATTTTATACACATCGGCAATGTTAGCACCAGAGTATTTTAGATATCAAAAGAGATATTTTTATAATAAATGCTTAAGCTATTTGGAACTTTCTGATATATTATGACTTGAAATCTTTATGGAGCACTGATAACTACTTTGATAATGGGGATTGTATGTGATTGTCGAGCCTCAAGTCTAATTATTCAGGTCGCTATATTTTCTACAATGTGATAGCTCTCCTTATATTGGGACATTAAGGTATGATTCTTGAAAGTATCTGGATTGATCATAGATTCTTTATAACCTCGAAGATAAGATTTGCTAGTGTTTTTGTTTTTTCTTTGAATATCTCTATGACTTCTTCATGGCTTACTCTTTTTTGTAGACCTGCAGCGTAATTTGTTATGACGCATATTGTCGCATAGCATATGTCTAGCTCTTTGAATAGAAATACCTCTGGGGAATTAGTCATTCCAACAACATCTCCTCCTATCATTTGGAAAAATCTTATTTCGGCTGGTGTCTCGAATCTTGGTCCTTCAGTGCACACATAGGTACCTCCATAGTGGATTTTCAAGTTAAGATGAGTTGCTGTGGAGTATATAGTTTCTCTTAGCTCATCGCAATAGGGATTTGTTACGTCTACATGGTATACCCCTCCACGTTCCTCTCCGCTATGTAGCCTTACTTTGAAGGAGCCATCAAAAAACGTGTAGATCCTATTTTTTGTGAGATCTATTATCTGGTCAGGTATCAAGAAATCTCCAGGCTGTAGCAAAGCCTTTAGAGAACCAACAGCACTTGTTGAAATCACTTTGCTAACTCCCAACAGGTACATGGCATATACATTTGCTCTGTAGTTAATCTTATGGGGCGGAACGGTGTGTTTTTTTCCATGTCTAGGTAGGAAAGCAACAGTTTTGTTTCTCAAATTGCCAATAGTTAGGGTTACATCTCCAAATGGAGTATCAATTTTTTTTGTTTCTGTATTTTCTATGTTCGTGAGTTCATAAAATCCGCTTCCACCGATTATGCCGATATCCGCCCCCATACTGCATCACTACCAGAATATAATGAAAATATAGTTTTTAACATGGGTGTTCTATCGTGTGGCAACTAGTCGAGCTTATCCCCCCAACAACGATTTTTATAGATGAAAACGTCATGAATGTGGCGTCTTCCTATGTGTTAGTAAGGAACGAAGATATAATCCTTGTAGATCCAGGTGCTGACATAATTTATCCATTATTAAGAATGAAGCTTAGTAGGTTGGGCATAAAAAAAGATGAGATCAAATATATTGTTTTAACTCATATGC
>JAUQYS020000336.1:0-1569 GCA_030587585.2 Candidatus Njordarchaeota archaeon | reverse complement strand
TATTTATGGTTGAGCGCCGAGCACTGCTTCTTCGCGGTCTCCAAGTTTTTTCTTGTTAGTCTCATTGTGTAGTGTGTAGCGTATTTTTTCTTTGTTATCCATATAGCGTTTCTGAGGAGCCACATTATGGAATGGTTGACTGTCTGTCTGAATGCTGTGCATAGATTATGTAGTGTGTCTCTTGTTTCCTTGTCGACCTCGATTTCGATTGCGAAAACTTGAAATGCTTGTACCACTAGCTCGCTCATGGATTTGGGGAGGCCATGAGCGAGCGACAGTCGGCTCTATGGGTCTTTATTCCTCCCCTCCCATAAAGCCGACGACAGCCTCCTATAAAAAAAGGAGGCGACCGATATTATAGTAGGATATTTCTTTTTAAAAAATTTTGTTTTCGGCAAAAAATCATTGTATAGGGATTGTGTTCTCGTAATATTTGTTTTATGTATCTGGTTGGTAACTTGAGCCGCAGTATGGGCAGTATACTCCATTTGTCCATCTTATCTTTCTAGGTATTCTATGCATTTTTCTTGTCTGGTAGGGATAGTTCTGTTCGGTCTGTTGGGCCTTTTGGTTGTAGTTCTGGTAGTTGTGGTTTCGATATGTTCGCATATTGTATCAATTATGGGGTCATAAAAAGTCATTTATAAGTTCTTTTTGTTGTATATAGTCTAGCAACAGTCAACTGGGGAAGAGAGCTTCACTATTATTAGTGCTACTATTATAAAAGATAATAATAACAAATTGGTTAGCAAAGAGAGAATAGATAAAAAAATAGACATACTCAGATACACAAAACAAAAAGAATAAATGGAATTGAAATGATCCTAACAAAAAAGCATTACTGAAAACAGAAATAATACTAAATGAAACACCAGAATTTCACAAGACAATATTCAAATATACAGGAAAAATGGACATAACAAAATAGCACTAATAGCGCCTTTGCTAATAGCTTCTGCAGAAGTAACAACAAAACATACAAAAATATCAGAACTAAAAAATTTACGACCATCGTCCATAATAGTTTCATCAATAATGATCTCTGGCCCATCAATAGCCCCTTTCATCTCTACTATTTTTCTCGAAAACTGTTTCAGTTTTTGTATGTTTTCTTTGTCTATCGGAATTACCAAGCGATATTTATGTCTCATCCGCCATGTTTCCCCCAAGCGTAAGGATCGATGCCACCAAGTAAATCAAAGGTAACAACAATGCAATGTATATTATAGCGATGATTAGCAACAATATAAGTAAAATGAGTTCGAATATATCTTCGACACCAATAAACATTTCACCAATAAGACCGCTTAATCCTGCTTTCGTTGTTCCGCTCGGCAAATAATCTTTTATATCACTATACCTGACTCCATATACATTTACATAAGCATATCCCCTAATATTAGTGATCTTATAATTTTTCTACAGCTAATTTCACTACGTGTCCACGGAATAACAACGCCAAATCTAACAAACCCTTCTCCGCCAACCTATACTCGCGCTTCTCCTTTGTCTCCAGAATTTCCACCATTATATTAAGACTGTGTTCCTCAGCACTAACAATCTTAGCTT
>JAUQYS020000284.1:0-7174 GCA_030587585.2 Candidatus Njordarchaeota archaeon | reverse complement strand
GGATCAACATTATACAAATCTTCCATTCGTCTGACTAGGATCTCATATTTTCCAGATGGGTGTAAAAAGCGAACAAGTCGTGGAGATCGATAACCGATCTTAACTAGGGATGGGCGGCCTTTAAGTTGAAGTCGAGCTTTGTTATCTCTTCCTCTGGGATAGCGCCAATTATCACTTAGCTTAACCCATCGCCATGACATATATCTCGTAAATTTTCTTTTTCGTTTTTTGCGTATTCTTAGTAATCTTTGAGTTTCTTTTCGGAGGACTTGTTCATATTTTTCGAATACCATTGCTCTCACAGTAAATACTAATCATCTCTCTATGTTATTGCAAATTTATAAATTACAATAAAATTTGTTTTGATTTTGCTTGATTCCAACTTAACCGATATGCAAAAGAATGATTTTATTTTTCGACATAAAATAGTATATAATTATAGGCCCTAGACCCCAAGCGGGTTTCCCCCTTTTTCGGGGTGGAAAGTCTCCCGTCCCTCGAAGCGAAGCGACGTAAGTCGCAGGGATTAACGTTCCTAGAGGAGCACAGAAACGCCACGCCCTCGCCGCGATGTCAATGAAGCGGCGAAGGAAGCTGGCGACAGCTCCGAGATAACCCGCAGAGAAGCGGCGAGGATGCGTTGAAACGAGCTCCTCTTCGCTGGGACTAAGGAATGAAGCATCGGCTATGATTTGAGCTGATGCGGACCGCTTAGTATAATCCCGCTAGGGCTTAACGCCCGAAACAGAAGGGGGCTTATTGGGGTCTAGGGCTTCGCTATGTTTAATCAATATTGCGAAAATTTTTTTAACATTAAATGGATGCGACGGTCTTGTTGATTTGTTGATAAGAACTAGTAACCTGCGTTTTTTGATTTGCATCCAATATTTTTTTATTTTTATTTGTGATATTTAATGTCTTAAAAACCTAACATATAAAGGTCACCGCATTTGTGTTTTAACGAAAAATAGCTTAACATTATTCGCTTGTGTTCCAAATTTTGTGTGTAAATGTATGTATTTTTATATATAGTAAATCTTTTTGTTTTTTGAGCCAAAATTTGAGAAGGTGTGTTGGTATGAGAGTATATCGAGTTAGAGATCAATTTTCGGTATTGAAGATTTTTGATCCATACGCGGTAATGACTTTACTTGCATTAAGAGATGCTGGTGGCGAAGCGAACGTTGGAGACATTAATAGATATTCGTTCAAATATGGCTCGCCACAACCTAGAACCACATCTAGAAAGCTTGCAGAGCTAAAGAGATATGGCCTAGTTGAGGAAAGAACTGTAGAAAGGGGCGGGTTCATAGTTGAAAAAATTTACAGGCTTACGGATCGGGGCAAAAAGCTAGCTGAATTATTTGCTGAGCTGACTGGAGAAAAATAGATTCGGGGATGGTCCTTAGATGTTAATAAGGTATTGGGGGCATTCCTGCTTTGAAATTTTTCCAGCAGAAAAAATTGAGAATAGCATAATTTTTGATCCATTTTCCGAGGATACAGGGGGATTTCTATTAGACACAAAATCATGGCTGATATTATGTTCTCATGACCATTTTGACCATAATGCATGGAAGAGAGTATCAAGACAAAATTCTAAATATTTTTTGGATTTTGTCGGAGAAACGAAAATAGATAGCATAAAAATAAAGGGAGTGAGATTATACCACGATCCGAATGAAGGAGCTCTCCGTGGAAAAATAAGTGTTTATGTTCTAAAAGTTGAAGATTTTATAGTTACGCATCTAGGAGATCTAGGACATCTTTTGAACGAAGATCAAACACAAAATTTACTGAGCGAAGGCAAAATAGACATATTGTTCATTCCAGTAGGAGGGATATTCACGATAGGCCCAGAGCAAGCTATAACGGTTATTCATCAGCTTAATCCAAGTATTGCTATACCAATGCATTTTAAGCATCCTAAGCATAATATGCGAATTTTTGGGAGGCTAAAAAGCATTGAAGAGTTCATGAAATATGCAGAAAAATCTTTCGAAATAAAATTCGTAGGTAATTCTATAGATATTAAGTCGAAAATGGATATCCCAAGAGAAACAGCGATATATGTAATGTCAGTTTAGATCGTGCTATTTTATTTTTTCTTATTTTTTTGATTTGTGTTGTTTCTATTTTTGGTAGTGAGCCATAATGAGCGAATATCGATACATGTGCCCTAAGTGTGGAAGATATACAGAATATAATCCTGAAAGGCATGGTTTGTGTATAAGCTGCTTCATGAAGAAGCATAAACAGAAAATAGACGAAAAAATAAAGGTAAGCGTTGTGGTTTGTGTTGGTTGCAATCGTCTAAAATATGGAAAAGAGTGGTTTGATAATTCTGCTGATAATTTCAGGAGGATTCTGACTTTTTTAATAAGGAAGACAAGTCTTAGGATCTATGATTTTGTCATTAGTAGGGTCGATGAAGAATTGTTATCGGGGCTAAGAGAATTGAAAAAAGTATTTATTCCTATAAGCATAAATATAGCTACAGGAAGCTCAATTATGAAATACGTAGAAGTCATAATTCATAAAGCTCTATGTGATATATGTTCTAGGAAAGACAGCGGAAAATACTATGAATCCATAATGCATCTAAGATTCTCAAGAGACATATCTGAATACATACAAGAAATAACAACAAGATTTATAGAATCAACATGGAAAAACCTTGATAAGTACGAAACAGTAGACATCAAAAGAGAAGGCAAAAAAGGAATAGTAATTCGATGGTCAAACCGAAAAATAGCAAAGGATTTTCTTCGTTTCCTTAAAGAAAAGTTCTCGGTGATAATCATTAAACAGTACAAAGAGCATATTGATATTCATGGAATTAAAGGAAAAAATAGAAGTCTTACCGTGGACAAATATATACTGAGAATCATAAATCCCTGAAATATGTGCTCGGAAAATATAATAGTAATATTGGAGAAAGAACAACAAAAAGATATATTGATTATGCTTCCTCTGGTAGGAAGCCGTCGATCTCGACAAGCCAATCGTAAAGTTTTTGCAAGACTTGTTTTACATGATCAAGAGATTTGGCGCCGGTACAAACAATTTTTCCACTACGGAAAAGTAAAAGAACAACTTTTAATTCCTCATCGCGATAAATACAACCAGGAAAGATTTCGGGCTCGTAAATAACATTATAGCCTCCCGACAAAGCTATTAAATCTAAATTCAACTTTTTCCCAATATCAGCACTCGCAACAATATTCTGAATCTTTAATTCTGGTTCTTTAGGTAACTCATAACCGCAACGTTTAAGAATGTCTACGAATCTTTGAACAGCTTTTTTGAGTTGTTTCTCAGATCTAGTACCAGTAATAACACAATTACCAGAAGAAAAAACGAGCATACTTGCTTTAACATCAGGAAATCTCATCTTTAAAATCAGCCCAGGGAACTCTTGAGGCGAGTGTCTTGCTATCAGAGGGAACTCCTCACCCCCAGATCCCAGTTCATCTGCATATATTCTTTGCAGTTCGGCTTGAATTTTTAAAAGCTCTTTGTAGAGGTCGGGTAAACTTAAGCGTATTCCTAATATTAATGACCCTACTATATTTTCGATTCGAAACTTTATTCCTGGTTCGATAACTATATACTCTCCCTTTTCAGTCAAGTGCGACACCTTTAAATAGCTAGTTATTTATAAGAATTTCATATTTAAAGATTAGGTAATTAAAGAAGAGGATTATTATATTGTTATTTTAATGTGGGTATATCGTTTAATTCCTCGAACATCGTGGTTGAAGATATCGCTCCGTCGGCTAGCTGTAAATAGCCGCCATTGTTGTCATCGCCAATTATTTCTATACCAGTGATAAGAGATGTTACTTTTATTTTGTTTTTGAAAAGTGGATCGATTCTTAGTCCAAATATTACTTCTTTGTCTTCGCCGATAATGGCCGTAAATTTATTAACTATGTCGTATGCTTCGGTCAAAAGAAGGTCTTCCCCAGATACTATCTCTATAAGTGCGCCTCTCCCTAGCGCTGGGTTTACTTCAAGTAGGGGATTATTTATAATTTTTTCCGCTACAGATATGGCTCTTTTTTCGTCAGAACCGTTTGATATAGCGACACCGGGAAGTGCTAGCCCATGATAGGACAATATTTTTCGTACATCCGAAAAGTCAACGTTTATAAGTCCAGGTTTTTCTATGAGATCTGATAACGATCTTACAAGCTGAGTAAGTAGGTTGTTTGCCATATTAAACGCGTTTTGTAAGGTTTTCCTAGATGCTAACTTTATTAATCTTTCGTTAGGAACAACGATTGTTACTGTAGAGTTTGGTATTATTTTGCCCAGAGCCATAAGAGCATTGTTAATTCTGACTTTTCCCTCGCATTTAAATGGGATCGTTACGAAAGACATTGTCAGTATTTTCATTTCTTTTGATAATTCAACGAGTGCTGGAGCAACACCTGAGCCGGTTCCGCCGCCGAGCCCCGCGCAAACTATTAGAAGGTCAGTGTTTTCAATTAGGTCTCGTATTTTTTCTTTTGATTCTTGAAAAGCCTTAAATCCAAGAGATGGATCGTTTCCAGCGCCGTGACCTTTTGTGGTGTTTTTTCCGATGAGGATTCTTTTATGTGCTTTGCTTATTGCTAGTTGGCCAGCGTCGGTGTTTATTGCTATGATTTCAACGATTTTCCAATAATCATTGCTTTTATATAATGCCGTAGTAAAATTATTTCCAGCGCCACCTACACCAATTACTTTTATTTTTGGTAATGAAAGCTTTATGATTTCGCTTAAGTCATCGTTCTCGGTTTTTTGCGTAGGTTTATGTATTCCAATTGGTTGTATATTCGAGTCCAATTCTAATAATAAATTTTCTATGTCCATTGTGACACCGAAAAATATTTTAAGGGAAAGTATAAAAAGGCAAGAAATATCCCAATAATATTTAGGTTATCCTTGGTTGGAGACACTATAATATGTTTGTTGGTGTCTTTTTTGAAGAATGGATTCAAGTTTATAGAGGAATATACTGCAGACATAGCTTTTATAGCTTATGGTGAAAGCTTAGAGGAGATGTTCGTAAACGCGGCAAAGGCTCTTATGGAAATACAAACTGATCTGGGTAGGATAGAACCAAAGGAATGTGTGGAGGTTAGTGTGGATGGATTTGACCTAGAGAATTTGATGAAGAAATGGTTAGAGGAGCTTCTGTTTTATAGAGATGTGGAGCTCTTATTTTTTTCGGTCTTTGAAATAAAGATAATTGAGGAAGGAACTGGTGAGATGGACAAAAGATATAGACTTTGGGGAAAGATATGTGGAGAGAAATTTGATCCTAATAAGCATGAAAGTAAGGTCGAGGTAAAAGCTATATCATATCATGACATGAAAATCGAAAAAAAGAATAACACGTATTATGCTCATGTTTTAGTTGATATATAATTAAATCTAGGGTAGAGTTCGGATTGTCGACCGTTGCCATAGTGTTAGATACATCTACAATATTTAGAGGAGCTGTAGATATAATTGAAGATGGAATCGTGAGGAATTTAGAGAGCATTGATAGGATTTTTTATTTTACTACGCATTCAGTTATTAGTGAGATCAAAAGCAAAAAAAGTGAGGTATTAGTTCTCACAATTATGCATAAAATAACGGTTCTTGAGCCAAGCAGAAGAGCATTGGTTCATATCAAGAAGGTGGCCTCGGAGACGGGTGATATATCTAAATTATCTGAAACTGACATTGATGTTCTGGCTTTAGCTTTAGATCTTATGGAGAAATATGAACGGGTCATAGTGGCATCGGAGGACTATGCTGTTCAGAATCTTTGTCTTTTTTTGGGTATTAGTATTATTTCGATCAGAAAAAAAATTAGATACATTGTGGAAAAGCGCAAAAAATGTAAGAATTGTTCAACAATTTATATATCAGCATTGGAAGAATGTCCTAGTTGTGGTAGTAGTGATTTCACATGGATAATAAAGAAGAGAAAGTGGAAAAAATGAAAAACCGAGATATTGATTTTGCTTTAGTAGCATCGAGTAAAGACCCGGCCAGTCAAAATATTTTAGAAAATATATTGGACCTAGAAAGCTTTGAAGATACAGACATAAGTTTTTCCCGTGGTCAAATAAAAATTGCCAAAAAAATAAAAGCATACTTAGTGTTGATAGATGAGGATCTAATAGTAGCGGAGTTCCTAGAGAATTTACCTATAAACGCACGAAGACTTATTTTTCTCTCTAAGCACGCATCGGTTAGTAAAACTCCTAGTCTATTAGTTCATTTTCCAGGCAATTGGACAATGGACAACACTATGGGTGGCAAACCAAGATCTTTTTCGATGGCAGATCCAGCATTGCATAGGACGCTAGTAATGGAATTATCTAAAAAGAAAGCGGATGGAACTGTTCCTGAACGATACTTAGTCGGTATCGAAGTTACACATCATGGTCCAACGATAAATAAGGCCTGTACATTCATAGAGATCGGTAGTTCTATAGATGAATGGAAGGATAAAACAGCGGGCCATATAATCGCGGAAACAGTTTTGGATGCTATATCTTTAGCTAATAAGATGAGTGGTTTGAAATCATGGTTGGGATTCGGGGGGCCGCACTATGCACCAAAGTTCTATGAGACGCTAAGAGAGCAGAACATTCTCCTGAGCCATATAGCTCCTAAATATGTGGTTGATGAAATAGATGAAGAAGTTATAAGGAGAGCATATGAAAAATCTATAATAAAACCAGCTGGTGCTCTTATAGATTGGAAAGGTCTGAAAAGTAAGCAAAGAAGTAAGATAATAGGGATCTTGGAGAATATAGGATTAGACTATGTTAGAATATAGAAACATGATTGATTTGCAGCAAGGTTATGCTTGAGAATGGCTCTTCTTCCGGTGTCTGTTGCTAATGTATATAGTGTAATGGTGTTTTTATATGAACATCACTGTGCAAAGTGTGCCTGAAAACAGACACCGGTCATCGTTCCCCCATTCATAGGCTCGATCCCTCCAATTCATCGGGACCAAATCACAGCCTCAGGGGCTGGCCGAGAGCCCCAACGGCCAGAGCCGGCTCCGAGCACAAAAAACAAAGGTACACTGAATTCGCCGTACAACAGCACCCGGAGCCGGCTATTTGTGTCTACGGGGCTCTAAAAAACACCGGCCCCGGGTCTCGAAAGGTTTTCT
>JAUQYS020000245.1:0-1662 GCA_030587585.2 Candidatus Njordarchaeota archaeon | reverse complement strand
TCGTATAACAAATATCTTCCAAGAATAACTTCTTTCTTTGAATTAGTGTTTTTATAAATTATATGAAAAGTACCATTTTTTTGATCCATTTTTATCACTCTACCTCTAAATCAATTTTTTCTGATTCTAAAATAGAAAAATATTTTTCATCGGAATATAAAGCTTTATATATACAAATAGATTTCTCTTATCGTTTTTTCTATGAGGCCCGCAGATAAGCAACTGTCGTACGAACCATTTGAATATTATAAATAGACATACGTTGCTTTAAAAATGCTATTTTGTTTAATTATTACGACATAAACATATTTACTATATCCATTTCAACACGCAACACGTGAAAAAAATGCAAGACAAAGAGCCTAACGACAAGAAGAAGAAAAGCGAAGACTCCTCAGAATGGGACGAAGCAGCTGATATTTGGGCCGACGAGATCTAAAGTTGATATCAATGAAAAAAGAAATAAGCGCCGGTGTTGTTATATTCCGGCGCACTAATAGTGACATTCTCTATCTAGTTCTCAAATATGGATGGGGGCACTGGGGATTTGTAAAGGGCCACATAGAGCATGGAGAAAAAGAAATAGACACCATAAAGCGCGAGGCTTTCGAAGAGGCAGGTATCACGGACCTAAAATTTGTTTTTGGTTTTCGAGAAAGAATAGAGTATGATTATTTTTTTAAAAAGCAGAGAAGACATAAAGTTGTTTATTACTATTTGGCAGAAACAAATCAAGAGAATATACGCTTATCCTACGAACATAAGGACTATGCATGGCTACCCTATGAGGATGCCCTAAAAAGAATAACATATGAGAGCGATAGAAATATTCTCAGAAAAGCCCATAAATATCTCAAATTTATGGGTATAATATAATCCGCGGGAGTCTTTGTATCAATTATATTTGGATATTCTATTTCTTCTTGAGTTCGAGTGTGATCGTATGTTCGAAATAAACATTGCGTCGATAGATCTAAAGAATCCTTTAATGCTTGCTTCTGGGGTTGTTGGTTCTGATATATCATTGTTAATTAAAGCTTGGCAAAGTGGCGCCGCAGCTGTAGTCACCAAGACATATACGATCGAAAAAAGAGAGGGCTACCCTACACCAATAATTGTGGGGCTTCCATATGGATATATTAATGCTGTAGGCCTAGAAAATCCCGGTATTGAGCATATATCACACCTTCTAAAGAGTCTTAATCAAGAAGGTATAAAAGCGATCATAAGTATAGCTGGAAAAAATATAGAAGAATTCCTGAGGCTTGCAATGAGATGTGCTGAGAATGGCGCTATGGCTGTAGAAATAAACCTTTCTTGCCCACATGCCAAGAAGATGGGTCTGGAGCTAGGAATG
Organism: Candidatus Njordarchaeota archaeon; assembly: GCA_030587585.2. Taxonomy (GTDB): domain Archaea; phylum Asgardarchaeota; class Njordarchaeia; order Njordarchaeales; family Panguiarchaeaceae; genus Panguiarchaeum. The sequence continues at coordinate 305 of JAUQYS020000245.1, read as the reverse complement.
GATCAAGAATTTGTGATCAAGCTTATAAGAAAACTAAAAGAGGAAATATCTATCCCAATCTTCCCCAAATTTGGATATATGCCAAATCTCATAGATACCCTCAAACTAGCACAAATAGCTGGGGCCGATGGAGTCGTACTAATCAATACCATCAGAGCAATGAAAATCAATGTATGGATAAAAAAACCGGTTCTATCCAATAAGTTTGGGGGATTATCTGGCCCAGCATTGCACCCCATAGCGCTATACTGTGTATATCAAGCCTACGAAAATTTGGATATCCCAATAATAGCCTCAGGAGGAGT
>JAUQYS020000233.1:0-3079 GCA_030587585.2 Candidatus Njordarchaeota archaeon | reverse complement strand
TATGCTTGCTTATTGTTTCAATGAACCAAATTTATTTGATAACAATGCCTCAATTTTTGGCTATAATATTTCTTATAACATTAATTTTTGCCTCTATTCAGGACATAATAAGACGAGAGATTAGTAAACATCTCCTATTTCTGCAGATATTCATCTGCTTCATAGCTGCACCATATATAACACTTTCAAAAATTCTAGAAATATTCCCAATAATAATCGGCATATTGACTATCTACTGGCTTCGAATAATAGGGGGCGGGGACACCAAAGTATTTATCTTATCATGCCTGTTTTTCGACCAAATTACTGTCATTTTATCTATAATCGCTACACTTTCGGTACTCTTTCTGCTTTGTTATTTAAAAAAAGAGAAATCTAAGAATACCCCGCTGATCGCTATATTTACTTTTTGCCTCATATTACAATTAAGCTACCCATAGAATATATCGTACCTATCGAGACACTAAAGAATAAAAAATAAAAAGAATATCTATTAGGCAGAGCCTGGTTCTTTGATTACACTGATCGCTATGCTTGTCTTTGTGTCGAGAACAAAAGAAAGTGCCCTCAGCTTCTTAACTAGCTGAAATAGCTCATTAGTATCTCCCACATTGACACTAAGTACTACATCTACTTCTCCTGTAACTACAAATCCCTCAACGATTTCCGGTATCTTCTCAAGTTCTTTCCTTAACTCCTCTACAGGAACAGGACGAACTTTCAAAAATATATATGCTCTAAGAGACATGATTATCCCCGCTTAGGTACACAATTGCATGAAAAAATATGATATATTATTTATAAACATTAATATTGATAAGAACACAAACTAGACTCAAAAAACCTCACTAATCCTCTCGAGTTCCGCTAAAACAAAGAGAAAAAAAATGAAAATAATCGACTCACACGCTCACCTAACTTTCGATATGTTCAAAAATGATCTCGAATACGTAATTAAACGATCTAAGCGCGCAGGTATAATAGCCATAATTAATCCTACGGTAGACTCAGAAGATTTTATCAAGGCTCTGCAAATATCTAAAAAATATCCCAACTACATAATACCAGCACTTGGTCTGGCTCCACAAACATCTAACCAAGAAAAATTAGACACATTCTTCGAAACGATAGAAAAATATAGGGGAATGTATGTGGCGATCGGAGAGTGTGGACTAGATTACTACTGGGTCACCGATCCTCAGCAAGTAAAATTCATGGAGACCTCTTTTGAAAAAATCGTAAAAATTGTTTCGGATTATGACTTGCCTATTATAATACATGCCCGAACAGCTCATCGAAAAAACGCATATCTCAAAATAGTAAATATATTAAAGAAAAACAATATCAACAATGCTGTTTTTCATGCATTCTTTGGAAAAAAAAGTGACATAATAGAAATAATCAAAAATAATTGGTTCGTGGGAATACCATCCATCTATGTTCGACGAACCGATCTATGGCCCCTAATCAAAGAGATACCACCCGAAAATATGCTAATTGAGACAGATTCGCCATATTTATCTCCTATTAAAGGAACCAGAAACGAACCTGCCAATGTCAAAAAAGTGCTTGAAATTATTGCACAAGTAAAAAATATTGACATAAACGAGCTAGCGGAAGTAATTTTCACCAACACAAAAACATTTTTTAGATTAACGATCTAAATAACCCAAAAATTCCTCTCACATGTTCCTATTTATTTTTCTTTTCTATTAAGCACCGCTATTGTTTCAACATGAGGCGTATGAGGCAACATATCTATCGGCTGAACTATTTCAAGTTCGTATCCATTTCTTAGTAAAAACGCGATATCGTTTGCTTGAGTACGAGGATTACAAGATACATAAACTATTTTGCTTGGTCCTAGTTTACTAAGTACTTCCAATGCAGTTTTATGTATTCCTGGTCTCGGAGGATCAACAAAAACAACATCAATTTTAGTATCTCTGAATTCTCTTATTTTTTCTTCAACTTTTCCTACAATAAATTGCACATTATTGACATCATTCATTTTTTTATTCTCATTAGCGGCCTTTATGGAGGTTTCTTCCACCTCGATCCCTATTACCTCGTTGAAGTTTTCTGAGATTATTATTGAAATCGTGCCTATGCCACAATACAAATCTAAAGCCCTGTCACCATAACCACCAAGCTCCTTAGTCAACCTAAACAGAACCCTAGCTTGAGTAGGATTGGATTGGTAAAAACTGAAAGGATACACTTTGAAGAGATAGCCGAGTGCTTTCTCATATATAGCTCCACGACCATAGACCTCCTTTACCTCGCCAGTCGCCACGTCAGACAAAGAATCGTTTATAGCCCAAACAACATTGTCTATATCAAAATTCTCAACCAAATATTCTAGGCTAAGTTTATTTTGAGATGATGTAATTATAATTACTAACACCTCCCCGTTATAGAATGAAGATCGCATAACAAGATATCTAAGAAACCCATCATGTGTTTTTATATTGTAAGGTTCGTAGCCCAGAATCGCTAATCTACTTCGAATCGCCGCCATAGTAGTATTAGCCTTCTGAGATTGCAACCAACAAGAAAAAATATCGACTATCCGATCATAATGCCCGTACTCCCTCAGACCCAAAGCTATACTGCTTCTCCCTTTAGAAAAAATAAATTCCATTTTGCCCCGATACCCAAAGATTTTTTTTGACGGAATTATTTTTCTTATCTCAAAGTCTCCACGAATGTTAGAGTATATTTTATCTACTACTCTTTGCTTCAGCTCTAGTTGCTTAGTATACTTAACATTTTGCCAAAAACACCCTCCACAGAAACCAACATAAGGACATAATGCATTAGTTCTACTCGGGTCTTCTTCAACTATACTAACTATCCTAGCTCGCTTTTTTCGCCCCAGCTTAACAAATACAAGCTCGTTTGGAAGCGCCTTTGGAACCTCGATTACCGTATCAGCTATTCTTCCAATTCCATAGCCTTTTTCATTAATATCTTCTATTCGTACCAAGATCTCTTTTTGCACCCACCATCACCAATCTAGTTACTTTACTGCAACGAACCACAAAAAATCGACCTTTATGATGACTAACTCTTTTCG
>JAUQYS020000215.1:0-3998 GCA_030587585.2 Candidatus Njordarchaeota archaeon | reverse complement strand
CCATCAACCACAATTTCTGCGGGTCCTGGAACAAGATCTACTATTTTTTCTATTTGAATTATTTTTTCTGCCAATCGGCGGTTACGTTTTTTTAGCCTATTTTCGAGCAACCATTCTATCAATATTTTTCTAATCTCTCTTGCAATCTCGTTTTTATCTTTCTTTCCCGGTCTTATCAATATATACTTGTCTGTCTGCATCATAGCATTCTCTCTCGGGCAACTAATTATGGCTACCCCTAACGCACTATTTTTTTCATAAACTTTAATCCCTATCGCTACTTCCAATGATACGTTTCTTATTAGCTCTTTCTTCTTCACCATAAATGCCCCCTTCCTTAAATACATGCCTGAAGGCGGGCTAAATGATATATGCTCGGGGAATGTCATGAAAACATCCGTAGCGCCAAGTCCTACATCCCAAGCTTTAGAATAGCTAGCAGCATAAATTGCTGCCTCCATTATATCTTCTTTTTTTACCCTATTTTTAGCGTCCTTTATTAGCACTACAGCTCCTCCTGGAATTTCTGCATGTAAAACTATGTCGTCCTTTTCCATGTATTTACGCAATAATACTTCATTTGTTTGAGCATCTCGCCCTGCCACCACAAGGAAACCATTAGTCGTAAAGAACCATCTAAAACCATGATACCATCGCCGTTCGGGCTCAAATAGGGATACTTTCTCCTCCATGACCATTGCCTTTAATTTTTGATCTACATCTTCTATTTTCTTTTTGGTTTCATTCAGAGCCAAAATGGCTCCCTTTACCTTTTCTTCCATTTTCTTTATGCGTTCATAAATTCTCCTAGCAATATCGTTAATGGATTCTCTAAAATTTGTGGATACTCTATGCTGACCTATTTTTAGTATCACTGTTCCATCGTTACGAATCTCATCTATAATCTGCACATCTTTGATCCCTTGCATTTTTGCTTTTTTGATTCTAGATCTTATCTCGTCCCAATCCAAATCAAGTTCATCTTTCGCCTTTCTTATTGCCTTTAGTACCTTCTCAATGTCGGCATAATTCTCATATATCACATTCACTAATTCTTTCATTTTCTCTATTTTTTCATTCAGACTCTTAATCATTTCCTGTTGATGTTCCATAATTTTCATTAGCTTTTTCTTATGTTCTGTCATCCGTTTTACGTCATCAATACCGCCCACCCCCATTATTTCACTACGGCATGTCTCCTCAAAGTAAAAATCCAATGCATCATCAAAATACTCAAACTTCTTGAACTCTAAACCCTCACCAATTATCAGTTTTGTTGGAGCAAAAAAACATGGTACTCCATTCTTGAAATATACGTATGCCTCTATCGACGACATTATCTCGTTCACAAAATTTATAGCATAATCAAAGAGATGTTTAATCTCATCTAAACTAATATCCGCCACATCGAGGTTTTTATCAATACCCAATCGTTCACAAATCTCCAAAGCATACTTTGGTCCAAATCCTAGTTTTTGAAGACCATTAAAAATCGTTTTCGCGTTGTAAATCAAACTTCTAAATTCATCAAATGACATTTTAAGTACATTTCTAGGGGGGTTCGGCGGAAACTGATATTCTTTTTTTGGCAATATAGCTCTATCTCTCATTGTATCGTATCTATCAGCCACCAAAATCTTCCCATTTTGAATAAGCACTAAAAATCCTCTGGGCATCATTTCACAAATAGCCTCATAACCACCATGAAAGCGTATCGACATAATCCTATCAAACGCATGTTGATACACGCTAACTATTTTTCTATTTTTTAGATGCCTCCTAAATGCCTGAACTATGTTCGTATATTTCCATTCATGAATCTTATTAGAAAGATTAACTCTAACCCCCGGCTCAAAAACAAGGAAACGCCTCCGTATTTCTTTCCCCCTTAGCTTAAAAATTATGTTTCTACCATATTGATAAACATTCGCAACATGTGTTCCCACAATAATATTTTTATATTCCTGAGCAAGTTTATACACATCAAGGGATGATAATCGTCGATCCTTTAGCTTTTTTTGATACCCCCCCGACAAAACCAACACCAACAAGAATAAGAAAAACGTGATGCCGGGGGCGGGACTTGAACCCGCGAGGCGAAAACGCCACTGGCTTTCTAGACAACTCCAGGCCAGCTCGGTACCAACTCCGAAACCCCGGCAAGTGAAAAATATAAGCACACTAGACATTAAAAAGCTAAACAATTTTAAAAATAATCTTAAGCATGGATCTATTTAAGTTGCGAAAGATAATTTTGTAGTGCCACTATTTCTTGCTCTAATTTTGCCATAATATTTACGATCTCTTGCAATATTTTAGCTGTGTTTTCAAGGTTTCCTCTTATGGATCCTTCTCGACGGTCTAGCGTTGCTATAGCGTCATCAATTGACATATATACGCCTACATTTGCGCCTATGTTGACCAAAATTTTTTCTCCAATACTTCCATTAACAAAGATATAGACACCCGAACCCAATGATGCAAAACCATCGAATTCTTGCACATTACGTTTTTTCATATTCTTAAGTGCCTCTTTAGTTATAAGAAGCTCTTCAAGTTGTCTTTGATGTAGATCATATACAATCTGATAGGCACGTAATGTTTGTTGAAGGTTCAAATATCGAGCTGTCTTTTCCTGCAGTATTCGTTGAATCTCGTCTTTCTTCGCTATTCTCTCTTGCACTTTAATCCACATATAAAGCCGGTTTTTCACTTAGAGCTATTTTTTGCAGCTTTCTATTCTTTATATCATTTGGAGAAATTTCTTTAATATCAACCATTCTTATCTTGCTACGGCGAATATTTTGGGCCCCCAGAATATCATAAAATTTTTGTAGCGCTTTTTCTTTGCTGACTGCTCTTATCTCTTTGCTAAACTTCCTTTCCCTTTTTTGAATGCTATAAACAGCAGTTATTCTGTAATTTTTTACTTCCATGAAAATCCCCAACATCACCTATGAGCTTAGGATATAAATAATAACTAATAAAATTATAAGTGGTATTGCCGACACCAAAACATAGAGATGAAGCACGTTTATGCTCTCAAAAAGATGTGGCAATATATATACCATTAAGCCATATGCTGATATGATATATATGGGGAAAATTATAACAATAGACAATAATAGCGGTTCTAATGGATCTTTGATGACTATTTTGCTTCTTATATATTGATTCATAGAATCTAACACAAAAAATATTCCCCCCGAAACAATTAGACAGTTTATCATACAAATTGCAAATTCCTCTAGTGTTAAAAGCATTAGATCAGAGATAGAGATAAGGATTATTGATTGAGAAACCAAAGCCACGCCATATAGAAAAATCTTCTCCGATACACTCATCAAACACACCTCATTTACTCTTCTCCTTGAAGCTTCAGATATATTACATCATCCGCAGCGTTTTTTAGAGCCGTAGAAAAACCGGGATCATACCCAGCCACATAGGCCTTAATGCCCCTTTGTTTGACTTTATGTACAAGTGGGAGACATCTACTATCTCTACTGACAATCACCATAGCATCGGGGGAATATTCGTATATAGCTTTCACTGTTTCCACGGCCAATGTTACATATATACTCTCTTCTTTTGCCAATATTATCTCAAAGCCGCTAGTTTGCAGTGCCTTAACTAGTGAGGGGGGCGCATCTGTCGTTATTATAGCTTTAGCGGCTCTTATACGCCCTATCCTTTTAACTTCTTCAATAACATCCTTCAAAGATACTCTTTTCCCATTGATTTTTCTGAGCGTATTAGGTCCATCTATTAGTACAACTACTTCCTTTTCGCCTATTCTAAAAATCTTATCCATAAATTTTTTTATTTTCTCAAAAAAGCCCGAAGACTCTTCATCACTCATCCAGTACCCCTCATGAAATAAGAAAAAATCAATTATTAACCATATGAGTCCAAGAAATTTTATGAATATAATTTAGATAAATAATAATCCCTCACATTGTTTATTAGTCTTTCCCGCATATTTATGTTATCTTTCA
>JAUQYS020000175.1:0-2509 GCA_030587585.2 Candidatus Njordarchaeota archaeon | reverse complement strand
CCGTATGCCTCACACCAGGCTGTAATCCAAGCCGCATCGTATCTCTTATCCCCCACAAGACCCCAGAAAATGCCAGCACTTATCAACACTTGGAACAGATAGGTGGCGAAGGCTTTGATTTCGCTGTTACAGTTAGGTGCCGCCACAATATCGAATATCCCGTCGATTTCGGGAGCATGGATCGCTGTAACAAGCAAGTATGGAGCCTTTTTACTAGTTCTTTCAAGGTAGTGTATTGAAGCCCTATCTAGCTTAAATCCGGTTCCGTCGACGAGTGCTAAGAGTTTATGCATTCTTCCCCTGCATAGCTTGAGGAAACTTAGCCTTATTAGCAATCTGACGTATGGCTCAAGCTTGTTTTTCCATCGACACACTGATGATTGGCTTGGCACGTTTTTTAGCCCTATTTTTCTTGGTATGATTGTCTTCTCTATCTCTTTGAGAGCCCTGAAGTAGGATGTGTTCCTGAGGATAATGTATGTGAGAACTGCTATTCTTTCCGCTAAGCTATAGCCTTTTGGGCCTCTTCTAGGCGGCTCTTTCAGCCTTCTTTTCTAGCTAGTTTGAAGACGGCAAGCGTAATTGTTATAATGTCTATATACCATACTTGTGTCAATGGGGGAGCCCTCGTTTGATTTGTCGTATTATATGTGTGTTACTACCAATAAAAGGCCCCACCATTTCAGCTGATCCAAGACGCGTTTTCAGGCCAGAAAAGACTCAAAGAAATATGAAATAAAGCCGTATCAATGAATTAATTTTTTAACACGTAAAAAGCGAAGCCCCTTTATAGAAATGAATAGAGAATATTGCTCGCCCTAGTTCCTACGAAACTTGCCGTGAAAAATTTATATCCTCTGGCTTCAATCCGATCCAACCTACTTTCATTGCTAAATTGTTTCTCTTTCGCCTTCACTCCAATGTTTCTCCCATAAGATAGTACGAAGGAATCAAGTACTGTGCGAAAAACTGACAATAGCGCAAAAAATAGGCAAGTCAGAACAGGCCAAGGAACTCAAAATCTCCCACGACAAATCTCGTGAAAAACTAGGGCGAAGACGGAAGGTGATGACAGGAAATCTATACTGAGAGTCTCCTCCCAGTTAGCTCCTATTGCCACCTCCCGCCCAGATCACCCTTCTTAGGAAGAACGACCCAAAGAATAACATAGGTGGATAGGCTATAAAAAGCTATGTTTTTCCCTACGAATCCTTCCGTTTTTTGCCTACAGGAACAGGAATTTTTGACTTGATGCTAGAATAACTATGATAAGCGATGTAAAGCATTTTTTTGTGACTGTGGTAGAGGAGCTATGTGGTTGATTATTTCTCCGGTTTAAATTGACATGCCCGTGACCCGTTGGGATTCTAGGTGATAGTTCTTAGTGGGTTATAGATACTTCCTAGGACCAATTTATATTTCTTTCCACTCTTAGGATACCCCTACATCGGACCAAAAAATTCTCGATAGTTATCCCATTATTAATATTATTTCTGAACTCCTCAAATTATAAAATAATTTCCTCTATCGACGGCGTTTTTTCGACATCTTTCTTAGCTTTAATTATCTGTGATATTAAATCATCCGTTACGTATTCCTTTTGTTTAATATAACTTATTACGTTCTGCTCTCCAATCACTTTTTTAAGTCTGTTTGTTTCTAGTCCGATCTGCTCATAATTAAAAATATTCTGAAATCTTAATCTCTGACGCAATGATCCATGCAACAAATCTTTTTTTCTAATTTTACTGTCATATGGAAACATACTTTCTAATTCACTAATATCCGATACTCGATGATATCCATATTTCTCTTTGTTAAAAAGCCTTAAATTCCATTCTTTAAATTCAGTTCGCCACTCCCCACCTATAGGAATATGGTTGTCCCCTATAGAATCTATGCCGAGACCTAATGCTAAAATGTCCTTTGCAATTATAACTTTGCTTCTCTTGCTTGGTTTCCCTATGTTCACATTTGTGGCGTGAATGTATGTTTCGATCCCGTTTTGTTTCAGCAACCTATGAATAAGACTAACTGATTGTAATAAGTTTAGAGGGACCCGACCTCCAAAGTCTATACAAAAAGCATCAACTTCCATTCGTAAGTAGAACTCTACTAAGTTGGATATGTATTGATAAGGAATAGTAATAGGAATCATGCCCATTATAGGTTTTATATTATAGGATTTTACTATGTCTAAGTACCTTTTAATAAGGTCTAGATAATCATCTATCGTATATCCAGCACCAGGCTTTAATAGCTTACTGATTCGTAATACTGTGGGTACAACATAGAAATCAAAATCAGAGTAAGTTTGTGTATCCACAATAAATGATAATTCATTATCAGATAAACTCATATATTGTAGCGCAGGAATAAATAAAACGATCCTAGCACCGAAATTTCTTGCACGAACAATTTCTTGACGAAGTTTTTGATTAAAAATTCTCGCTGAATATTCATCAGAAACCATGTTAGATAAATTTTCTTTTCTTAGAACCCTATATAC
>JAUQYS020000162.1:0-2043 GCA_030587585.2 Candidatus Njordarchaeota archaeon | reverse complement strand
TGTTATATCCAGAAAACGATTCTTATTTACGTGGTGTTGTTGATATTCAATTTAATGTATCGTCAGAGAGCATTTCTAAAGCTATTGTATATCTAAACACAACAAGTTCTGATGATCTTCTCTATGAGAGCGATAAAGATAATACTCATTCCTTTGAATTGAATACATCTGAATATTCTGATGGTCAATATACTTTCACTTTCTTTGCAAACAATACGTATTCTTTGGGTTCTTATGTATATGTAGATGTTACATTCGATAATACGCCGCCAAACATAACTATTGTAAGTCCTTCGGAGGATGAATATTTACCAGACAGCTCTGTAACTATTAAGTGGCAGTGTATGGATATATCTCCAGTTCAATATTTGATAAGAATAGATGATGGTTCATGGATAGATATTGGAAATGCGACACAACATAGATTTGAGGATCTGGATGACGGAGTACATTTGGTAGAGGTGCTGGCTACTGATGCTGTTGGGTTAATTAATAGTGATATTGTGAGGTTTACAGTTGATACGATTCCTCCAAGATTATCTATTCTGCAACCCTCTGATAAAGAATATATAGCCTCTAGAACAGTACTTGTTAAATGGACATGTGATGATGCTGATATTGATCATTTTGAGGTCAAAATAGATAATGGAAATTGGATCAACGTTGGACTCGCTAATAATTATACGTTTGCCTCGCTCCTTGATGGAGTTCACTCTGTGTATGTAAAGGCAGTAGATAAAAGCGGACGTGCGACGACCGAACTAATAACATTCACTATTGATACTGTTTCTCCCATAATCACTATTGGGAATCCAGAAAACAATACATATATGGGGGTATCAACAGTAAATGTTTCTTGGCAGTCTTCGGATAACTATGAAATAGAAGTGGTGAGGATTTTCATGGATGATACAATGTTGGCGAATTTGACTCAGACAAGTGGATATTATATTCTTGAAAATATTCCAGAAGGAAAACATATATTAAGAATAGATGCAATCGACAAGGCTGGAAACGAGGCATCAGATCAAATTGTTATATATATCGACCTAACACCGCCAGTAATAAATATTATTAGTCCTAATAATAATAGCGAAGTATACGGTGAGGTTACTATATCTTGGAATATCCGAGATAATATCCTTTTAGATAGTGTACAAATTCAAATAGATAACGAATCTTGGAAAGATATCGATCCAATATCAAACATAACGCTTAATATGTCGATCGGGAATCATGTAATCAAGATAAGAGCAACTGATAAGGCTGGACACACATCTGAAGCAACAATATTCTTTTTGGTGAAAGAAGAACAACGACCCCCTCCATTGCTGGATATGTTCTTGCTGTCAATTATTCTTGTCACAGCGTTAGTAATAATTGCAGTAGCAGTAATATATCGCCGGAAAAAACGTTCTAGATCTCTCGCAGAAGAAATAATCGAAGACGTATTATAGATTTTTTTATTTATTGTATTTTTTCTATTTTTTTGTCTAGCAGATAGAGAAAATGCTAAGTAGATCTTCTGTGGTGTCTTGCACTTTAGAACCTAATTTTTGTGAAGAAATCTGTATTCTTTCTAAGTGCCTAATATTATAGCTTTATCTTCTGCATGGTGCCTTATTTCTGTAGCATATAGCAGTATTTTTGAATGATTATCCTTAATTTTTGTGCATGGTGTGAGATATTGGTCTCTTTTTGTTAATATATAATATTTGATGGCTTTCCAGTTTGGTCCCAAGGCATTCCGCATAATATTGTTAATGCATCTGCGATTAATATGTGTAGCTGGACATATGTGCCTGTATTTTCTAGAAGAATCATAATCAATGTGACTAATATTTCAGCAATACTCAAAAATAAAAAGTAGGACACATGAATATTTTCTCAATGTTCCATTGCTTCGAAACTGATAGTAAACCATTGTGCATGTCATAAAACTGATTACCAAGATAGGAATGAATGCTAGTTCAATATTTTCTAGACCGAGCCCTAGGAATGTTCGGTCTTTCACCATTTTTGGTCATTTATATTATTTTGTTA
>JAUQYS020000094.1:0-2151 GCA_030587585.2 Candidatus Njordarchaeota archaeon | reverse complement strand
ATTTAGTTGTGGTTTGTATGGGTGTTGTATTAGCATAAGAATTAGCAGAAAGATTGTTATAAGCAATTTAAGAAAAGCATTTGAATCTATGAACGATATACATCATATTAAGAATTCAAATGGCTTTTAAATAATAGATTATGTCTTTTCTTTTTGTCTGTGGTGTTTGATATGATTAAGGAGAATACTCGGATAAAAAAAGTGAAGCTCTTACTGGGTAAATGTATTATTGAGAGAGAAGCTGAGATAGATCTTACTTTCGGCCTGAATAAGATAATCCTAGAGCCGTTTGAGTCAATTGATGAGATTATATCAGTAGGATGCTCAGAAGGCAAGATTCTGTCGTATAGATTCAAAAATGTTTCTGTGCCAATGATAGATATCCTAAGCGATGAAGCATCAAAAATAGTTGAAAAAAAGAACGAGCTTTTAAGAAAAATCCACGCGTATGAAGGGGAAAAAACATTTTTAGAAAGCGAGATACAAGGCATATTGGTAGGGCTAAAAAGGTTTTATAATTCGTATGCTAGGGAGAATATAAGGCATGGTACAGACATAGCCGTATTGGATAAACAGGTAAAAAATCTTCATGATAGATTATCTGACAGAAAGAAGAAGCTTTTTGAAGTAAATATGAGATTGGAGGAACTGAAAAATAAGTTGCGGGCCCTCCTGAAAAATCTAGAGCAACTCCAAAACGATATTGTTAACATTGGAAGAGTAGAATTAGTCATTGATAGTGAGAAAGAAACAAAAGCCATAATAACTGTGAAGATAATGTCGAGTATCGCTAGTTGGAGACCCAAATATAGGTTGAATATTGATGGTGATAAAGCAGTTTTACAACACCTAGTTGTTTTAGAGCAGAAGTCCCCTTTACCATGGAGGAGTATAGATCTCGAGATAACAACATTAAAGCCTACCAAGGCCCGATATGTTGAGCCTGAACCATGGTTTATTTGGCCAGTGAGGCCTGTAGTTCGTGCGAAGAGGACAATGGCTATGGAAAAAGCTTTGCCTGAGGCGTTGCCTGAGGCCGCTGCACCCTCAGAGTTTGTCGAGGTGGTCGAAGAATTTGAAGGCGTGGTTACCTTTAGAGTAAGTAAAAAAGTGACGATTTTGCCTAATGAGTCAATAACTTTAGATGTTTTTAAAGCAGAAATAGAGCCAGAATTCTATTTTGTTTGGGATGCGTTTAAGGGCGCTTCTGTTTTTGAAGTAGTAGAATTTGAAAACAAGGGGGCATGCATTTTAGGGGGACATTGCGACGTGTTTGTTGAGGGAATATTAGTAAATAGTTTTAGTGTTGGACATGTGCCTGTTGGTGCTAAAGCAAAGTGGGTTCTAAGGGAGGAGCCAAATATTAAAGTAAGCAGAAAGCTTGTCAAGCGGGACGAAAAAACGAAGGGATTAATCTCGGAAAAAGCATATATAGATCTCGCATATGAATTGGAGATCGAAAATAGACTTAGAAAAGAGGTACAGGTTAGGGTATATGACCGAATACCAAAACCACGCGACCCAAAAATTGAGGTAAAAGTAAAACAAACGGAACCAAAAGCCAGTATTTCTGATATGGGTATTGTGGAGTGGAATATTAAATTGGAGCCGGGGGGCAAAAAAATTATGAGGATCGCCTACATAGTTTATTTTCCGCCTAGCTATAGACTATCGATATAGCGTGTTATGGTCTTCTTTAATTATTTTTTTTGATCTTATGATGATAGGTGAAGAATATGTACACAATAATTGTCTTCTACAGATACAAAGAATTATCGGAAGAAGAAGAGGAAAAGGTATCCTCGCAATGGAAAAATCTGAAAAAAGAATTCGATCGTTTTGGCGTAAGAATAGTCAGTAATAATTCTCATGCTTTCGGAACATCATGGAATGGGTTTCTTATCATAGAAGCCGAAGACTTTGATGACTACGTTAAGTTTTGGAAATGGTTTAAGGACAAGATAAGATGGTACATAGAAAGCACGCAGACAATTGTCGGATCAAAGAGAGAATGAATCTTTTTTATTTTTTCTATTTTTGGCGTTGTATGTGTGTGATTTATTGTAATATTTTTTTGGGGGAGCTCTATGTATTATAGCGTGATTAGAACTCTTGACGAGCTCCTAGGAGATGACGGAATATTAAGATTAC
>JAUQYS020000026.1:0-3103 GCA_030587585.2 Candidatus Njordarchaeota archaeon | reverse complement strand
TGTTATGGTTTAAGGCTCTAAAAATGCTTGGTGCATCCACAACGTCGTCGTATTTTATGGTAGAGGTTATCATAAGCGCATCTTTGGAATATGTCTTATTTAGAATATTTATAACTTCATATATGATTATAGGGACAATATTAATAGTATGTGGTGTATATCTAACGGATAGATTTTATCAGAGTGCCATATAACTCTCATGATAAGCTAATTTCAGATAAGAACTTGGGATAAATATGAAAAATATCGCATTTATACGAAGGAGGGGTATAGAACTTGAAATAGACTATGTCGGCTCAGAGTCCAAAGCGATTCTCGCATTGTCAAGCATAGATTTTGTTGTTTTTGATGAAATACACGATACGTATAGAGCGTTGCCATTTGTGTACTGGGAAATAAAAGAACGACTAGAGAAAAGTGGGTTTAGTGTAGAAACGGAATTGAATGAAGATTTGGAGCTATCATTGCGCATGAAGGAGGACATGCCTTCGCTAAGACCTTATCAGAGCGCTATTTTAGAAAAACTCAGAAAGAATAGGTATAGGGGAGTAGTTGTGCTTCCTACTGGTGCAGGAAAGTCTATAATCGGGATCCATATGATCGCTACCTTAAAGCAGAAGACACTGATCGTTGTCCCGACAATCGAACTAATGCACCAATGGAAAATAAAAATCAAAAAATTTTTGGGGATATCAGATTCCGAAATGGGCCTGTGGGGAAGTGGGTCTAGAAAAATAAAGGACATCACAATAACGACATATCAGAGTGCATGTAAGAGAGATTTCATATCAGTTGGAATGGATAAATTCAATTTGGTTATATTTGACGAAGTACATCATCTTCCTGCGGAGACATATATAGAAATTGCGAAGAGGCTCATAGCTAAATATAGACTAGGTCTAACTGCTACGCCAGAACGAGTTGATAGAAAAGAAAAGCTTTTACCAATATTTGTTGGTGATATTATATATGGACCAAAAACCGCCGAGTTGGCGAAGAGAGGATTTTTAGCGAGATATGAGTACGAAAAAATAAAAGTTATGATGAATAGGGAAGAGAGAAAGAGATATATAGAATTGATGAAGGTATATCGTGATTATGTTCGTAATAATTTTCCAAATCTTAGTGGTAGAAAAGCGTTTGATAGAGTAGTAAGGCGAGCGTGGATTGATCGTAGGGCAAAAGAAGCGCTTGAGGCCCGAATGAAAGCGAAGAGCATTGCTATGGCCCCAAAATCTAAGATTAATGCATTAAATGAGATACTAAAGAAACATAGAGATGATAAAGTCATAATATTTACAAGACTTAAAAGAACGGCTCACCTAATAGGCTATATTTTCGGTATACCTGTGATAACTTCTGAGATTCCCAAGACGATACGAAGATCGATATTTGATATGTTTAGAACAGGAAAAATAACAAAAATAGTAAGTGCTGAGGCCCTAGATGAGGGAGTAGATGTCCCAGATGCTTCTGTTGGGATAATTGTGAGTGGAACATCTTCGGAGAGGCAGTATATCCAAAGAGTTGGTCGTGTTCTAAGACCAAAAGAAAAGAAAGCCAAGATATATGAGCTTGTTACGTCAAAAAGCTATGATGAGTTTATATCTAAGGCAAGAAAAGGAATGGTGAGGCGTGACTAGATTGATTCCTTTGAATGCGTATCCTATAATAAGACGCGGAAAAGAAATAAGATTAAAGTTTATTTCTAGGTACTCCAGAAGCAAATTACAAAAAGTCATCGACCTTTTTGAAAGCAAAAACAAAAAAATAATAAGAAAAAACGATTTGATCGAGGAAATGAGAGACATAATGTCTGAAGAGCACGATCTTCGAGTAATAAATCTATTGTTCTACTCGCTGATGGTTTTTTATGATCTCCACGAAGAAAAAAGACCATTTATAATCGGTGGTAAGTCTAGAGTACTTATACGCGATGAATGGGATCTTAAAAGAATATTCTATATGTGGGTACAGAAAAAATACGGAGGATTTATCCCACTAGAAGACAGGGAAATTGCAATTAACAAATTTTGTGAAGAATACAGAATAGACAAAGAAAAACTTGATAATATACTTGCGGGGGGCATTCTTAGAGGATACAAATTGGTTAGAAGAACACAAAATGTGCCAAAAGTAGAAGAAGTTATAGGCATATCCAATTTCTTATTACTAGAAAAAACACTAGGCATATCTAGCTATGCAACAGTAATCTTTTATAATGTCGAGAGAAAAGGAGCGTTTGTTAAAGATTTGCTATATCGATCTAAAAGAGCTAGACTTCTTTTGGATTTTCGTTTTGAGAATAATGACCTCGTATGCGACGTATCGGGACCGTTCCAAATATTTAAGCATCCCTCACCTATATATGGAGAAGGAATAAGCAGAGTGCTCGTTGGAAGTCTATGTAAACACAAAAACTGGCGTCTGAGAGTAGGCTTACAATATAGGAAGAGAAACTATTTTTTTAATATATCAAGTAGCGATCAGAAAATAAAACATCTAATTCCTCCTTGGAAATATCGGCATGGACAAGACATAAAACAATTCGATAGTGAAACAGAGATGAGGCTATGGAACATATTGAAAAGACTATTCCCTGAGTTCAACATAGCGAGGGAAGTGGACATTCTTGAGGGTGTAGATGGCACGATATTTATTCCTGATTTTACTTTACGTAAAGACAAAAAAGAAGTATATATTGAGCTTGTTGGTTTCTGGACAGAAAAATATGCAAGAAAGAAAAGAGAAAAACTAGATAAGATCTACATAAGCGGAATAAAGAGTATCATAGCGGTTGTAGACAAGAAGCTCAAAAATTTTTTTGGCAATACCAGATACCCAGTAATTTATTACGACAAGAGATTCATCTTCGCAAAATCCCTAAAAAAAGCAGTATGCGACTTAATGAGTTTGAATTAGGTAGGGGATACCAGTTGTAGAAAGGAAAAAGCTAGATGATAAGACCGTATCTAGAGGTATAAAAGAAATAAGAATCTCTAATTTTGCAAAACCTCACTTAGCCCCATAGCCTCTACAGACCACAAAACAGCAATCCTCAATCCAAAACTGAACCAAAATGGGGCGTCGGCATAAAGACAGT
>JAUQYS020000021.1:0-4457 GCA_030587585.2 Candidatus Njordarchaeota archaeon | reverse complement strand
TGAAATCATAAGAAGGATCGGGCTATTGGGGCTAATAGACACAAAATCCCGAAGTGTTGAGGAGACGCTCCAAAATACCGAAAAAAGAGCGGGACTTAGCAGGATAATCCTTGGAAACGCGTTAGGAAATATAATAGAATCGATTTATTCCTCGGCAATATTGTTCACAGCATCCTACGCGTACGCAGATGCACACACAGCACGTATGGCCGAAAAATGGCTTCGCCTAATAAGAACAGTGAAGGATAAGGCCTTAAGAGATGAGATCGAACAATATATACTGAAAGGCAAACAAATAGACATAGAGGAAACAATGCTGAAAATACTGGAAAGCGAAAACGAAAAATGTGAAGCAAAATACCCAGCCGCGGAACTCCTAGATACCACTAAAAATTCAGACATAATAACAATGGAGAATATAAGACTGCTTGCGAAAGCATCACTACTCATAGAAAAACTCATGGAGAAATACGCGCAGGGAAACTTGGATCAGCAGACAATACGCGAAACCGAAAAAGCATTATCCACTGTGATGCTGAGACAAATAAAAATAGAAAAATCACAGAACACGATCAAGATAAAAGACAGCGACAATACGCTGGCAATAATAAAGTTCGAAGGAAAAAACACGAACGGAAAAATCGAGGACGGGCACATAGCATTCTACTACGAGAACCCAGTGACGAGGACAAGCAGAGAGCTGATGGAGGAAAGAATAGGCAACGAGAGAGATATAATGGGATGCGAATGGGCTGGATGGAATCTGCTCCCAATATTTGGTGGAGAAATAATAACAATAAAGAACGGAGAGCCATGCTTCACAAAATACGAAACCACACAAACTATGTCTGGCAGAGCCCTAAGGAGAACAATCACATACCACAACTTATTTTCCCTAGCGAACTACTACGAAACAATAGCAGGCAAAGACCTAGCATTCCAGCACATAGACAAAAAACTTAGTGAAATCCAAGAAACTTTAAAGGATCGCGTAAATCAGAAAATAACGGAAGCAGAAAGAGAAAAGATTATCAAGGCGATTAGCGATCTTGAAGATAGCGTTATGGAGTCGGCGACTATGTTTAGTAAGATAGAGGGGTTGGAGGGTCTCGAGCCACACTATAAGCGGAATCTAATCGAGCAGTTGGAGGAAATAAAGACGGCCATAAACGAAGGAAGGATACAGACCGCACTAAATCGTATTCAGGAAATGCTCTCGAAGGCACAGACACTGAGAACAAAAATAGGAACAGAAAAAGAAGTATTAGGACTAATAAAGAAAGCACTAACAAGCAAAAACCACGAAGATGCAAAAACAGCACTGAACCAACTGGTAAGCATGATAGACGACCCAACAAGTGAGGAAGGAGAAGAAGTAAAAGAAACATTGGAAGAAGCAGTAACATACATGCAGATCCTCATGGAGACAAACCCAGACATACTAAGACCTCCAAAAACAAGCATGAAGGACGACATAAAACAACAACTTAAAACAAGACTAATCGTAGGACTCATGTCGATGCTCGGAAGCATAATAGGCTACATAGCGATGGCAAAGACCACCGAGAATGGAAACACAGCAATACTCGACATGCTGAACTTCCAGCTACCAACAATACTATGGATACTAATAGCCGCCTCGATAACAATACTAACGATATGCATCCTAAAGAAAGGATTCATAGGAAAAGGAAAA
This sequence comes from Candidatus Njordarchaeota archaeon, assembly GCA_030587585.2. Taxonomy (GTDB): domain Archaea; phylum Asgardarchaeota; class Njordarchaeia; order Njordarchaeales; family Panguiarchaeaceae; genus Panguiarchaeum. The sequence goes on along the minus strand of JAUQYS020000021.1, from coordinate 2,761 downwards.
GCGATAGCACTATCGGTGGCGATGGGCCTAGGCATATGGTCATACGCAAAAGCAGAAAAGAGAGGAATCCTCCAAAACATAGAGTTCTTCGCACCACTAAGCGGGATACTGTGGGTTTGGGATGAGTTTGACGATTTTCAGGACGGATACGTCAGACTGAAGAACATGCAGGAACAGCCAGACATAACCGATACGTTAGAGCTGTGGCTCCTGCCAGTAATATTGGGAATGTTCGGCATGTGGATGGGAATAGATCAGTACTTGGTGGCGACAAGGATACCGGGGAGATGGGGATTCGCAAAATATGCAGCGGAGGTCAATGTGCCGAGCCCATGGGATCTCGTTGTGAATGCGATATACGAGATAATGGCGTTTATTTTCGCTAATGTTATTGCCAGCGGCGCAAGAGGACTCGGCTGGATAGTGTACACAATAGGAAGCATATTGGGATCACTCATAATGAACACGGCGCTCAGCAGTATTTTTGGTATTGTTTTTTCCTAGATCCATGTTGTCCATCGCACAACGATGTCTTTGCCTCGTATCCCCTCCCATTTTTTTATCTCTCTAATTTTTTGTGCTTTCCAGTCAGTCCTAAATAGGTAGAGGTCATTTCTATACTTTGGGGCAAGACGTGTGCTTCTCACTCTTATTGGGACAATTATTTCTTTTCGATCGGGATCGTAAGAGGCTTTCTCATAGTATTCCCCAACACCATATATGAGATATTCTTCGCCAGATGGAAGTTTCATTATTCTTTTATCTCTTAGCTCGTACTCATCTATGAACCATTCATGTAAAGGATTTATATCGAAGATGTTTATTAGTTCAAAATTAGTGTTGAGTCTGACGAAACCATAAAAATCTTTTTCACTATATGGATCCACTGGCCAGAAGTCGCACTGTAGTAGTATATCTTCATCATGACAGCATATTCTTTCTAAGCCCCCTATATCTGTCGTTGATGGTATCCATTGTTTGTTATTGTACCAAAACTTCGTCATGTATTTTTTGATGTGGAGGTTTTCGTCTATTTTGAGGAGAATCGTCCACAAGTCCCATCTCGGTAGCCCCATTTTTGCTCTTTCATCATCATTATTTGGTGCCAATCCATCCACATTTACTGTTAGTGTAAATATTGCTGCGTCAGGGTATGTTCCCTGTATGTGTCCGTAGAGCCTATCCAGCTTTCCTATTCCTGTTGGTTTGAGGTATTCTGGGTCATATATTTTTTTTATGTCTACGAGTTTTGCGGGAGAATACTCCTCGTCCACGCCGCCTTCCAGTATTATTTCTATTGGATGTTTTGGTCCTGCGATTATTTCTCTTTCTTCGCGGTCATAGATAAATATTGCTACTGGTACGACTGGATATGTTAGGCTCCACCTAGCTATGAACCAAACTATGTTTGTTTTTTTTGGGTCCATCAGCCCAGCAAAGTTTGATCTCATCACGATCCTCATCATTTTTCTTGGTGCTCTTGCTCTTAGTAGTGCCTTTGTTATTTGGTCCCATGTGATTATTTCTTCCATTTCTAGGTCCTCTAAGCTGTATATTCTTGTTTCTCCCTTCACGTTCACGCACAGTGTTTTTTCGTCCGTGCTTATTTTTGCTTTCTCCACGTATGGCGTCCCCACGGTCTCGTGGAGATATGCGTTCATATCCTTCATTTTTTCTTTTGGGTACGTGTAGAATCCTCCGAACCTTCTTAGGTTTGAGCATTCCAGTCTGAATAGCGGTGGTCTCGTTGCGGTCGGCGTCTGGAGGAACAGGTGGAATGGGTACGTTATCTCCTCCCACATCTCCAAGGTTTTTGTGTTTATTAGTATGTGTCCATGCATCAGCGTTGCTTCCTCATGCGTTATGAGCCATTTGGGGCTGTGCTGTCTGTGTTCCGTATATTTTCCTGCGTTGTATGTTTTTGCTTCTTCTATGACTTCTCCCTTTTCGTTCATTATTACTATTGTGTTTCCTGTGTGCTTGTCGGCTACTCCCAGGAGCTTCGGTTTTTCCAGTTCGCCCCTTATTCCAGACGCTGATAAAAACAACATTTTTTATCATAAAATTAGTTTCTTTTACTATTTAAATCCACAGCACAATGCTCTAAAAAGGAGATCCACTGGTGGGCCCGCGCGGACTTGAACCGCGGACCGTCCGGTTATGAGCCGGAAGCGCTACCTAGCTACGCCACGGGCCCATTTGGTTGAGGGGTGTTGTTTTTTGTTATTCTATTGTTTTAGTTATTGAATATTTTTTTTAAAGGTTTTGCTTTTTGGGTGTTGTTTTTGGTGTTGTGTATTTGTTTTTTATGTGTTGTGGGGTCTGTTTCTTGTGTGTTTGTTTGTGTATTTTGAGGTGTAGGTTTTTGTGGTTAATATATGTGTGGGAAGTATTGCTGATTATTTTTCTTAGCATTTTTATGGTTTTCTTTCAATTTTTTAGTGTATGATTGGTGGTTATGTTTTCTTTAGATATTAGATCAATTAATTCCTAAGTGTTATTTTTCGCTTTTTTGTTGCTTTATGAGCTAATTTTCGCCATTATGTTGTCGTAGTCGGAGATTATTAGGAGATTTTTTTTGTGCCAGAGCCATTCTTTTTTTGTGATGTTTTGTGGTTTTATTTGGTTTGGGTCTTTTTTGTTGTTTTTGTATTGGGGTTTGTTTATCATTTTTGTGTTTTTGTCGATTAGTGCGAGGATTTTTTGTTTGTGTGTGATGAGGGAGTATTTTGTGAGTAGGTCTTGGTGGGGAGGGCTGTTT
>JAUQYS020000006.1:0-2117 GCA_030587585.2 Candidatus Njordarchaeota archaeon | reverse complement strand
TGATCCCCTAGACAACGATACGGATAATGATGGATTTAGTGACGGTGCAGAGATAAAAGCTGGGACAGATCCTCTTGATCCTAAAGAACATCCTATTATTATGTCAGATCTCGTTTTGTATATCGGGATCTCAGTAACTGTTATTTTAATAGTAGGCGTAATCTTTTTCGTTAGAAGAAGAAAATGATTTTTTCTTTTTTTTGGATATAAGTACTATGGCGCCCTAAAAGTTTGTTCGTAGTTCTCTAGTATGCCAATAGTAAATTGATTATGGCATTGTTTTGTCTACTTGCGTAATACTATTATTTTTATTGGCTACAGGTCGTATTATCATTTTTTATAATTAAGGAATGTGAAATATTTTTCTTTTGCTGAACCAGTTTTATCTTATTGTTGTTAAATTTTGTATCGAAACGTATTTGGAGGGAACAAAATATGAGCTTAAAACTTGAAATACGGGAAAAAGAATTGCGATCCAGAAAAGTTGTTGCCGAGATAGACAAATGGGAGAGAGCATATTTGAGTAGGATTGATTGGGAAAGTAGAGAAAACGCGAATACAAATATATCATTCGGCGCATTTGTTGGCTATATTGTCAGCAAAGTATTAAAAGAGCCTGAGGTACTATCAAGGTATTTTTCGAGGGATGTTGTTGAATTTTACAATAATTGTGATATTCATATACATAAATTGCCGTTATCATTATTTATCCCCTATTGTTCGGGGTGGTCGCTTCAGAAGTTGTTCATGGAAGGATTAAAAACACCGACTGTCATATCACGGCCAGCAAAACATTTTGATACGGCTATCTCTCACACAATAAACTTTTTCTTTCTAATAGCCAATGAATGGAGCGGAGCACAGGCGACAAGCGGATTTGATTTGTTGGTAGCACCTTTTGTTAGAGAAGATGATCTATCAAGGAAGGAGATAAGACAATCATTACAGAAAATGGTATTCGAACTAAATTATCCATCTAGAATAGGTTTTCAGAGTCCTTTTACGAACATAACGATAGTCATGGATCTAATAAAAGAATACCTCGAGAGTGATGCGATCGTTGGAGGCAAAAAAGTTGGTAAAGCTGGAGAATTTTTAGACGAAGCCATAATGGTTGATGAAGAACTGCTAAGATTATATTTGGAGGGAGATTCTAAAGGAAGACCGTTTACTTTTCCAATAATAACACTTATGCTCACACCAAGTTTTGATTGGAATGGTACTAGGTGGGATGATCTTACAGATCTGATATTCGAGGTCTTGGCGAAGAGAGGGTCACTATACGTACTTAATGGATACGCAACAGATATCGGCGGTCTATTCGCAATGTGCTGTAGGCTAACAATACAGGCAGACAAAGTAAAGAAAATGAACTTATTCAAATTTATGAGGGATGTAGAAGAAGAACAATTCGAAGAGATGAAAAAATCTAAGGGGCCAAGAGGAGTATGGGCGACACCGGACGCTACTGGTAGTGTTGGTGTTGTAACTATAAATCTGCCAAGATTAGCGATACTAAGCAATGGAGATGAATCAGTTTTCTTCGATCTATTACAGGAGCGATTACAATCGGCAAGAAAAGTTATTTTGTGGTGGAGGGAGAGATATGTCAAGTCTCTGATAAATGGTTTGATGCCTCTAACAAAGATTTATCTATCAAGCTTTTCTGGGCACTTTGGTACATTCGGCCTAATAGGCCTGCCAGAGGCAGCAGTAAACCTTATAGGCGATCCACAGATATGGCAGTCATCGAGAGTTATGGATGCGGTCCAAATAATGAGGAAAATGGTTGCATTTGTACGAAAATATAGTGAGGAATGTGAGGAGATTGATGGCTTTTTATATAATGTTGAAGAGGTTCCTGGCGAAAGTGCGGCTTATAGGCTCGCAATGGCTGACTTTGTTAGATTTAAGAACAAAATCGATAGGGGCGAAGTATTTATCCCGATACTGGATGGTGAGCCTATGTATAGCAATAGCATAATACCGTACTATGCATCTATTCCACTATACCGACGAGTAGAGCTTGAAGGTATAGTTCAGCAAGAATTTACGGGAGGAGTAATGGCACATCTATTCTTTGGAGAGGCCATGGATCCTAAAGCACTGAAGAAATT
>JAUQYS020000403.1:0-29065 GCA_030587585.2 Candidatus Njordarchaeota archaeon | reverse complement strand
TTCAGCTAAAGAAATAATCGAATTCCAACGCGGTGTTGCAGCGAAAACCCGTCGCGGATTTGACATTGACTTATAGGACTACTAATAATTTTTCTATGACTCTGTACTCGCAAATATATAATTGTTGTATAATCATAACAATTGCTATTTTATTCTTGAGCGCCAGGGGAGTATTATTGGAAAATGGAGCATGGAACATACCAATCTTACAAAAATTTATCAGAAAACTACCAAAACCTGAGATTCTTAAGATATCTAACAAAAAATACAAGTTCTGTGTTGTGGGTGGAACATTCGACCACATGCATATGGGACATAAGACGCTGCTTACTACGGCTTTAATGTTTTCCGAGAAATTACTTGTCTGTATAACTTCGGACGCATATGTCAAAAAAATGAGAAAAATTGCTGAAGATAGAATAGAGCCATTTCATCTTAGAAGAAAAAATATTGAAGAATTTCTTATCAAAGCTTCTGCATCTTTTGTATTTTGTGAGCTCAATGATCCATTTACACCCGCCCTCCATTCGAAATATGCAAGTAACATAGATTCGATAGCCATTTCGAGCGATCCTGATGTCCTTGAAAGAACTAGGATGCTAAACAAACTAAGAATAAGATTTGGTTTGAATCAGCTATCTATTATTCAGATACCCTTAATTCGCGATCCGTATGGTAAAATATTTTCATCCACGCGGTATAGGATAAACGACTACTTTCCAGAACCACATCCACCCGAATTAATACTAAGAAAGAGTATATTGGACGATATTAGAAGACCAAAGGGAGATATAGCCGATAAACCTAGTGATCTTCCCGAGCCTAACGAATTTAAAAATAAAGGCATAATTGTTATTGGAGATGATGCTTTTCGTAATCTTGTTAAAGCCGAATACCCGATATCCGTTGGTATACTCGATTTCAAAGCAAAAAGAGTTTCCTTGTCTTATACCGTTCTTCGCTCTGATAACGCAACAGAAGCCATTCCTGCCATCCCATGCTTCAATGAAGCAGGAAAAATATCAACCTTTAGCTGGTTTTCAACGCTCATAAGCTTCGTACAAAACCAGTCGACAATAATACGAGTCTTTGGTGAAGAGGACCTAATGGGTTTTCCAGCGACTATCTTAGCTCCCGAGGGAGCATTAATTGTATATGGGGACCCATTCCTTAAAAAGTTGGTTTACTATCGGGTGAATGATGAACATAAATTAAATGCCTTAGACCTTCTCCAAAAAATGGAGACATCCTCTACTTAGAACTCCAATGTTATAAGATCATGTAGTCTTCGATTTTTTCTAGCACCATCTCTTCTAATTTTGCTCTGTCTTCGTCGCATATTTCGTTTAGAGAGACCCTGCTTCCCACCATATCTGGATTTGTTACAAATAGTACGCACTCCTTATTTCTAAGGAACATACCTTCACTCCAAAATTTTTTAACTTCTATCGGCCATGTGTGAACAAACGCTACGGCATCATTTTTATCTAAATTATAGTCCGATGCTACCTCATATATGCATTCTAAATCTGTACAATAATATACGCTTAAGTTTTTATCGTAAGGGTGCGGCTTCTTATCTAAAACTCTAACAAACACAACATTGAAAGCTCCTAGAAGTATTCCATCCTCCGTTTTTTTAAGCCTAGAACCCAAACTCCTTAGATTTAGCAATATGAATCTCAACAATTTAGCATTTCGATCATCCCTAGATTTGGCTATCTGAAACCACTTTGTGCCCATGGCAGATATATAGCTTGATAATAGATTATTGTATGCTCTAAATAGACCGGAAAATAACAACTCATGTTTCGGCATACGAGAATCCCTGATCTTATTAAGAATCGAAGTAAGTCTCTCAAGAATTTGTATAGCGTCCGACTTTCTTATTCCAGGAACTTTAGACATCTTGGTTAAATTATCCAACTGCTCTAACACAGAGAGAGCCATCAAAATACGCGCATCCATTCTCGTATCAAATTTTCTTTTACCCATATACAGCACCTCCCTAGTATAAGAATAAATTTACAACATAACTATTCCTCTTTCTTTTAATATAATCTTCACATTATTATTCTATGCCGAGCTATATTATATGATTAGATATGCTAAAATGTCGTGATTTATATGTCCGAAGAATATTTAGATGATGCTTTGAAATTCTTCAAAAAAATAGTTAAGCATGAACTAAATATATTCATAGATACTGAGCATTACCATAAATCCGAAGAGACTCAAGACGAGACTACAGTTCGCCAGCCAGAAGTAATTGAAACTCCTCCCACCGAACAGATAGGTACATCATTTCAGGCAGAATCCGCCCCTCAAAGTGAGACACAATCTATTATAGAGGAACCTCAACTCCAAGAACCCACCGAACCAATCCATGGCACCGAGCCAACTGCAACTCCAACACCAACTAGCGAGGAAACTACAACGCCTCCGCAACCAGCGGAAACTTTTAAAGAGCTGAGTATGGAAGCACTATCTCCCGATATCATAGATCTTTCCCATGCCTTTATGAACGAGATAAGATCTCTAAGAGAAACTCTTCTCGAACGTATCAAAAACTTAGAAGAACGCATAGAAAAAATTGAAAAAATTATACCCGAACTAATAAAAGCAAGTAAAGAGAAACCACTAGTCAAGGTATCCACTCCAATAGCAGAACATAAATTCTATACCGATGAGACAGAAATTTGGCTTAGAGACGCCCAAGAAATCCTTAGAAGCGATGAAATATCTCTTGAGAGATTGATAAAGCTTGAAGCTCTAGAATGGAATCTTCTTAAAGCCCGTGAATCTGGATCGCTAGAAAATGATATAGCAAACACTATCTTACAAAATCTAAGAATGGAAATAAATAGACTTAGACATATGCTTCTACAATAGTCATTATAAGCCATCTAATTTATCCAAAAATTTTTTAGAAATAGATTAAGTTAAAGCGCGATTTATATGAAAGGACGTCCCCAAGAGTATGAAACCACATTTTTTAAAGAAAAAGGATTCATACGAAAAAAGTGCCCAGTCTGTGGCGAATACTTCTGGACATTAAACCCCAACAAAAAAACCTGTGGAGATGTTGAATGCGAAAATGAATATGGTTTTATAAAAAGCATAGAACCCACATCTGAGTGGGACATACATAATACTATAAAAAGATGGGAAACTTTTTTCTCTGAGCGGGGCCACACAATTTTGGACTACTATCCCGTAGTCGCACGTTGGAGAGAGGACATCTACTTTACTATAGCCAGCATAGCGATATTTCAGCCGTGGGTCACCGATGGCATTGTTGATCCTCCTGCTAATCCTCTAGTCGTTGCACAACCATGCATCAGATTTGGCGGTGAATTCAGTGATATTGATAGAATAGGTCGTACTGGTCGCCATCTTAGCTCGTTCACTATGGGGGGCCAGCACGCTTTTAATAGTCCAAAATGGAGATGCGGATATTGGAAGGATAGATACCTCGAACTTAACTTTGAATTCTTAACTAAAGTAATGCGTATTCCCGCCGAGGATCTCACATATAAAGAAGATTGGTGGAAGGGCGGGGGAAACGCAGGGCCGTCAATAGAAACATTCGCTTATGGACTCGAAATAGTCAATGGCGTGTTTATGCAATATAAAATAGTTAATGGTTCCCTAAAGCCATTGCCTATCAGAGTTTTAGATGTTGGGTGGGGTCTTGAACGTGTTTCATGGTTTATGCAGGGCACTCCTACAATCTATGAGGCGACTTTTGGTCCATTATTTAAGTGGCTTAGAGACATGACTAGCGTTGATGTTGATTCGGATTTGCTTCTCACATATGGTCGTCATGTTGGTGCTATTAGAACGGAAACTGAAGATCTATTTCAAAATTCGCGAAAAACCTTGGCAAAAAAATTAGGATTATCGCTCAGTGAATTTAATAAGATTTTTGGACCAATAGAATCTCTATATGCTATATTAGACCATGTAAAAACTGTTGTTATGGCTATACCTGATGGTGGAATTCCTGCTAATATTGGTGGTGCATATAATCTTAGGGCTATACTAAGGCGTGCGATATCATTGTCTGAGAAGCATAACTTAAGAATCGATTGGGACGAATTGATCTCTAGAACCATAGATTACTTCTCAAGGACTTTCCATAGACTTGCCACCATTAAGCATGTAGCTCCAGAAATATGGCATCTTGAAAGCAAAAAATTCAAAGAAACAATAGAAAAAGCGATCCGTGAGCTAAAAAGACTCATCAAAAAGAAAAAAATTGCGATCATAGACGATGCTATTCTTCAAAGATTTTATCTGAATTATGGCGTTCCTCCCGAAGAAATTGATTCAATTGTGAGAAGATTTGATTTAGGAGCTACTGTAAAAATCAGCCCCAACTTCTATGAAAAAATCAAAAATAGAGCACCAACAGAAGAAAAATCCAGAGAAAAGCCCTCACCTATTTTCCCGTATGAGTCCGAAATATCAAACCTTGAACCAACTAGACTTCTGTACTATGAGGATCCCTACCTGAAGACTTTTAAAGGCAAAATAATATTTGCCAAAGACAGATATATCATACTCGATCAAACTGCATTTTATCCACGAGGAGGAGGACAGCTTCCTGATACAGGTGAAATATTCCTAGAGAATAATGATACTCTACAAATTCTGGACGTATTCAAGATCGGAGATATTGTAATCCACGTGACCAGTAAACCTATAAATAGCAAACTTAATGGAAAAATTGTTCAAGGTAGAATCAATTGGGATCGCCGTCTTGCACTAATGCGTCATCATTCTGCCACACATATAATCAACGGAGCTGCTCAAAAAATTCTTGGTCCTCATGTCTGGCAGATGGGGGCCGAGAAAAAACCCGAAAAAGCACACTTAGATATTTCTCACTATAAAAACTTAACTGACGAAGAAATTAGGAAAATAGAACAGCTAGCCAACAAAATAGTACTCGAAAACAGACCAATACACCTAAAATTCATGAAACGGACAGAAGCAGAAAAAAAGTATGGCGTGCGGATATATCAAGGTGGCGCTGTACCTGCCGCTGTTTTGAGAATAGTAGAAATAGAAAACTGGGATGTCGAAGCTTGCGGCGGAACCCATCTCACTCAGACAATCTTAGTTGGGCCTATCAAAATCATTAACACAAGAAAAATTCATGATGGTGTCGTCAGAATCGAATTTGTTGCGGGCGAGCGCGCAATAGATTATATTCATCAAAATGAGTATTATCTAAAGAAATCCTGCGATATACTTAGAGTTCAACCCCAAAACCTGCCAAGAGTCGTCGAAAGATTCTTTATCGAATGGAAAAGACAAAAAGACGAACTCAGTAAATTGTGGAAATTTATGGTCAACAATTTAGGCCGCTTTGTTTCAGACAAAGTTTTAGAAAAAAATGGGAAAAGATATCTCCTAATGAGAATTGATGTCGATATTAAGATGCTGTTTGAGGCTCTTAAACGAGTAAAAGAAAAAGCAGACAATATCCTGATCGTTAGTACCTCATTGGCTGAAAACCTATTCATATGCTCAGGAGACACTGAATTTCTGAACATAATCAAAAAACAGGTTACTGAACTTGGCGGCGAGTTTCGAGAAACAAAAAACATAATTTTCGGAAGTCTCAACATACCCTCAGACAATCTTTTGATAAGAATTAAAAAAATTCTTAGTCTGAATCTACATTAACAACATCAATTATCTTTTTGATTGCACTTTTACACTCATCAAAAAAATCTTCTTTTGTTTTGCCCTCATTAACCAAATGCACATCAGCTAACGCTAAAAGCTCCCCTATACCAAATTCCAATTCTTTCCTATCTCTTTCTTTAAGCATCCTAATGGATTCTGCATCATCTAATCTACGCCGCTCTAGTATTCTCTTGTATCTAGTTCTAGGAGACGCATGTATGGCCACTAAATAAAAAACATCGAAAAAACCATCAAATACATCACGCTCCTCTGGTGAGCGTAGACCTTCTATAACCACTACGCTATTCTTATTCGCTATATTTTTATTTTCTATTTCTTTCACAACCAATACGGCTACAGCTTTACGGCCATATTTTTTCCTGAGATCTTGAGCAACCATCAAAACATTCTTAGCTGTCAACTCCAATCCTCGTCTCCTAGTCTCTTCTCTTACAGCATCACCCATTATTATAACTGGTATGCCCAAAGACCGCGCAGCATCACTTAAAATAGATTTTCCACTGCCAGGCATCCCAACGATACCTATCCCGATAACCATTTCTCACACCATATTCTATTTCTTCTTTTTCTTCGGTTTTTCTACAACTATTACGTCCCCCAAAGTCAAAGGACGAACTTTCTCCCCTACACCCGATATTGACTCTAATAAATCTAAGTCTATTTTTCGCAAAATTCTAATTTTTAGTATATTCTCAATCCTACGCGCAATATACAGATCTGGCTTCAATTTTCCAGACTCTATTTTCCCTAACGCAGACTCCGAAAGCCCAAGCATTCGAGCCAATTTTTCTCGCCTTATACCTTTTTGTTCTCTTGCTTTTTTTATGATTTCTCCAAAATTATTGACAAGCTCATAAGATAACTCCTCTGGCATCTGTAAAACACTTTTTTTCCGTGTAGAACTTATTTTCTTTACTTCATCTTTTTTAATCGGAATTGCCTTTCGTTGAACATATTCTTCAGCATTAACTAATGACGCACAACGCTCACATAGAATTAGAATCGCGCCCTGAAATTGATAATATTTTTTCTTCCTCACAATTTTTCCACAAATTTCACATGTTATCTCTCCCAACGATAACCCCTAGAACCAAAGCTTAAGGGCCCCAGAACCAACCTACCCTCCCCTCCAACCAGTCGCCCCCTTGAGCGCCCTGAGCTCGCTTAGCGCTGCTCCCTTCCGGGCCCAAACGCGTTCGCGCGCCCTATACGAGCGGCTGGAGACCTCCGTCCTTCGACGGAAATCTCCAAGCAACCCAGGGCCCCAAGGGACTGATCTTCCTTGGGTCGAATAGGCGGTTCTGAGGCTTTCCTCTACCGTATATCTTGAAAAAGATATTTTTTCTTTTTTAAATATTGCTTACATAATATTGTGTGTTATATTTTGGTGTTTCTGATGCCCGAGTATGATGAGCATAATATTCGAGCGAAACTCTATCGTGCGTATCAGCCTGTTTTTGATCTAATAAAAAAGCTTGAAACTATAGCTGAAAAATCCCTAGTAGAATTTCGAGCTGATACTTTAGATGCTGATAAGATTAGCGCTTTTATTGCGGATCTTACTGAGCTGGAAAATACATATGATGAATTCTTAGACGCTATTGAGGAGACATCTCAGGGATTAGAATATGAATCGAGACTTGCTAAAAATATTTTGTGCGACCTTAGAAAAACCAAGGAAATGTTCAATGATATAAGAATACAAATCGACAGCATAAAGGGCTTTATAAAACCTGGCCTAATCAAGCCTAACGATCTTTTATTAGATATCCTAAAGACTCTTAATAACAAAATTAAAAAACTGAGAGAAACAATTAGTGGGGACATAAGATTCAAAATACAGCAACTATTTAAGGAACAAAGTCAAATAGAACATCTCTTCCCTGATGACAAAAGCTTAGAAGAAGAATTCGAATAAGAATCAATACCTCTTGCATCAAAATCTGCTTTTCTTTATTTTAAATTAAAAATGATATTTTAAATTTTAATGGATATTGATAATCGCTAGTGGTAACATAACTAATTCGCCGCGCCGGTAGTCTAGTGGTAGGATAATATGCTCCTAAAGCCAGCCTGCCAAGCTGGTGACGCGGGTTCGAGTCCCGCCCGGCGCACTTTATGTTTTTTGCTAATAATATTTTGGAGATAAGTAAACAGCAAATTTATAGCTCAATTGCTATTTGTTCTAGTAAAATTAAGAATTTTTCAGGCACTTGTCAAAATCTCTTATGGTTATGTGATTTGGTGTCTCATGTGATAGAGATAAATCATATTAAGCATCTAGTGCCAATGGATAAACAACCCGTTGAAATTGTTGAAAGGAAAGGAGTTGGTCATCCAGATACTATATGTGATGGTATTGGGGAAAAAATAGCGCTCTATTTTACAAAATATTACTATGAGAGATTTGGTTTTCCTCTTCATTTCAATATTGATAAATGCGTCCTTGCTGGGGGTCGCTCTCAACCAAAATTCGGTGGTGGACGCGTCATAGAGCCCATTCTGCTACACTTCGTTGGAAGAGCAACAATAACCGCCAAAACGGAGGAAGGAGAAGAACATATTCCGATAGGAACATTAGTGCGAGAAGCAGCTTTCGATTGGATTAAAGATAATTTTAGATTTTTAGACCCAGTTAAACATGTGTCTGTCATCTATACAATACGGCCTGGAAGTGTTGATCTTAAATCTATGTATAATAAAATCCGCGACGAATATATCCCGCTCGCCAATGACACCAGTCTAGGGGTCGGCTTCTATCCCCTTAGTGAAACCGAGAGAATATGTTTAGAATCAGAAAGATTTCTCAATAGTCGCGACTTTAAGGGTAAGTACCCAGCCACGGGAGAAGATATAAAAATTATGTGCGTTCGACGCCATGAAAAAATACATGTAACAGTAGCTATGGCTACAGTAGATAGTCAACTCAAATCACCTATCGATTATATTGCCCTCAAAGAAGACGTAATGAATGAGCTATTAGATCATATATCTCCATTAACATCAAGAGAAATAACAATTGACATCAATGTTGCAGATGATCCAGAGAAAAATATTTATTATATTACTGTCACCGGAACGAGTGCTGAGGCTGGTGATGATGGCCAAATAGGGCGTGGAAATAGATGGAATGGGCTTATCACACCACTAAGATATATGAGTATAGAAGCACACGCTGGAAAGAATCCCGTCTCTCATGTTGGAAAAATTTATCAACATGCCGCTCAACACGCGGCTGAAAGAATTTACAGAGAAACTCATGTAGATGAGGTTTATATTCTTTTAGTATCAACTATTGGTAAACCTATTAATCAACCTCAAGTGGCGTATATTCAATATATAGCAGATAATAAAAATTCTGATACAGAAAACGAAATGCGCGAAATACTAATAGAGACACTGAATTCGTTACCAAAGTTTTGGATAAAGTTCATGAAAGGCGAAATTAGGTCTATATAAACGTACAAACTTCTACATCCGATATAACCTGTTTTTATTAAGCTTTTTAATGATATAAGTGGTTAGAAATCTTAGAGCAATACACTACTAAAAAATATTTGGTGATATCATGGCAAAATTATATGCACGAAGAAGAGGTAAAGCTCAATCTAAAAGACTTTATCGTACATCGCCCCCGACGTTTGTCAAGTTAACCCCCCAAGAAATAGAGCATCTGATAATAGACCTCGCAAGAAAGGGCGAACCACCAGCTAAGATTGGTCTTATATTACGCGACCAGTATGGCATGCCATCGGTAAGACAAATTCTGGGCAAAAAACTATGCGAAGTTCTTGAGGAAAATGATTTACTCCCTGAAATACCCGAAGACCTTATGAATCTCATCAGAAAAGCCTTAACTATCCGGAAACATCTTATGCAACACCGAAAAGATATTAGAGCAAAACGGTCTTTGCAGCTCGTAGAAAGCAAAATAAATCGTCTTATAGATTATTACAAAAACAAGAATCGTTTACCAGCTGGATTCTCATACTATAAATATATCAGAGAGATGCAGATAACACTGTAGTATCATTATAATGCTTTACTCTATTTTCTATTTAATCCTCGTTTAATTTGACTTATATAGAAAACATTTATTGATCTCTTCACTATTCTGGTGAAAAACATTGAAATTGATATTTATTACTGGCTCTCTTAGTGGTCTTGGAAAAGGAACAATAGCTGCTAGTATCGCGACAATACTCCAAGCGTATGGATATAACGTAACTATAGCTAAAATAGATCCCTATATCAACGTAGATGCCGGACTTATGAACCCACACGAACATGGAGAAATATTCGTATTGGATCAAATATGGGAATTTAAACCAACCGATGAATTTAGATATATCATATGCGAGGTTGATCAAGACTTTGGGACCTATGAAAGATTCCTACACAAAAACCTACATCCATCACATAATATAACAAGCGGACAAATTTATCTATCAGTCATCCTAAGAGAAAGAAAAGGAAAATATTTGGGTAAGACAGTTCAGCTTATTCCCCATGTAACCGATGAGATAAAACAACGAATTAAATCCATAGCATCCAAGTACGATATAACAATAGTGGAAGTTGGTGGCACTGTTGGTGACTACGAAGCCGCTATATTTTTGGAATCTATTCGACAACTACGAAATGAGCTAAATCCATCAGACACAATCCTCGTCCATGTCGTTTGGTTGCCATACCTAGAAACAGTTAAAGAATTCAAAACCAAACCAGCACAACAAAGCTTTAGACTTCTATTAGAGGCTGGTTTAATGTGCGATGCTGTCGTCGCTAGGATAAAAAAAGGCCATCTACCGTTAGAAGCAAAACAAAAACTAAGCTTGTACTCTAACGTTCCCCTACAAGCTGTCTTTGAAGTTCCTGACCTTGAGATCCCGTATGAAACGCTTTTTGAATTATTCAAGCAGAATATAAATTCTTTCTTGTTTAAATCCCTTAATTTAAATCCTGAAGAAGCAATCGATGTCAACTATATGAATCAATGGAAAAAATATGTTCATGCACTTAAATCAGCAACTATTGATATAAAAGTAGCCCTCATCGGAAAGTACACAAAAATGGCAGACACATATAAATCTATTATCGAAGCTATAAAGCACGCTTCTGCTACACTTAAATTAAAGCCAACAATACATCTGATCGATTCCAATTCTCTTAGCGAAGAATCCTTAAAACAATATAACTGCATTATCTTGACCCCCGGATTTGGAAAAAGAGGAACAGAAGGCATGATTAAAGCAGCTATATTTGCTTTAGAGCATAAAATACCATTTCTCGGTATTTGCTTCGGAGCCCAGCTTGGAGCCATAGCTTTTGCAAGACATATAATGCGCTGGACTGACGCAAACTCCACAGAAATAAACCCCTCAACGCCATATCCAGTTATTGATCTTCTACCAGAACAAAGAGGAATATCATACCTTGGTGGCACAATGCGATTAGGGGGCATAGAGATAAAAATAAGAGAAAAAACAAAGCTACATCAAATTTACTTATCATCCATCGCTAGGGAACGATTTCGACACCGTTACCATATAATTGAGGAATATGCAGAAGAAATGGCTAAAAAAGGCTTCGTAATCAATGCAATCGATCATCTTGAGCGAATCGCAGCGTTCGAAGTAAATTGGCATCCATTCTTTATCGGCGTCCAATATCATCCAGAATACACATCAAGGCCCCTTAAGCCCCATCCTCTCTTCATAAGTTTTTTAAAAGAAGCAAAAAATATACAATCTAACTAACCCACAATGACTTCAGATTATCATTCTTAGTTTTAGCTATACTATCACAGTTTGCCGCAGTAAAACAATCTTTACATATATCCTTAAGTTGAAAATACTGATTTCTATTTCATGCACTCCATACGTAATGCCATCAATAAGCGCTTGAATATCCTCATACCTAATACTTATAGATGCAGATAAAACATTCTCATAAATCTCACTAATAGTAGCGTTTCCTAGGACTACCGAGTCTGTAATATCATAAAAGTACACGTTTTGTCCTTCAAAGCCATAAAAACTAGAGCCATAAAATCTCAGTTCTATATCCAACGATTCGTTTACATAAACCGCCGGCATACCATATATGCTACGTGGTGCATTAATATTAACTGCAAAAAATGACACCAAATTCTCGGCGAGCGATGGTTGAGGAAGAACATCATAGGGCACCCAACCATTATTAGCATCCCAAACCTCAACCCAGACATACGAATCCTCCAATGCCAATACTGTTTTATCAATGCTAGAATCATATTCTCCACCAACAAATCCTATAACTAATCTCGTGGGTATGCCCATTGCCCTTAATAATAGTGCCGTGACATTTGCAAAACCGATTAAGGGCCCACCCTTAGACCTAACAAAATCTGCAATAGGATCATCAGTAATTACCAACGAATCCTTGACTTCAAAATTTTCAACAAGATATCTAACAATTACTCCAACTTGCTCGTAAACTGTATTATTTGAACTTAATGACACATTAAGCATCAAATCTTTCACTTCTGGATATCTAGCGAAATATCCCTCAGGGATCATAGTATAATTCCTTAACACCGGATCAGTACTAGCCGTGTTGTTAGTGGCTTCTATTGTAGCTGAATTTTCGGATATGACATCTCTGTTGATCGGTCTATAACCAACAATATACTTTAATCCTATCGACCCTTGTTCAGGAGTATTTACACCAAAAACGAGCATCATATCAGGTGTCCATAAATTTATGTATGTCTCAAAACTTGAAAGATCAGTCATATATATCTCAAAATCACTACAACTAAAATTTGCCGAATTATCCCATAAAGTGACTAGAGGATACTCTAATGTTCCGCTCACGGGAAGCAATGGTGTTCTTACGATGTATGTTACGTTGTATTGTTCTTCGGGAATGGAATATTCGCTAATGCTATTATATCCCCATTGCCAACCCCACCCATCAATATATATGCTTAACACCCCAAGTCTCCACGCCAAAGTAGGTGCTTTGCCATCTATTAAAAAAAAGTACTCCATCGATACATTTGGCATATAAGGAGGCGTAATATTTAGAAATGGAGGTTTCGACGCTCTAGAGTTATCTATGAACCAATCAGGATCGTAATATGTGGCGCTCTTAACATCAGTTGAGTGAAATATAAAACCAGAAACAACATATGCCGCTATTGATATTATTATCAATACTATAAAGAGGATGCTTCCTTTTGATTTTTCTTTCTCCAATACAAGCACCAAATAGCCAAATATAGTTCAATTAACATAAATAACCAGAATAATATAATAAAATAGTTTCAATCTAGGGTAGTTCAGGAATGCCATATATCGGTCTTGCTAAAAAGTTCTTAGACACCAATAACATCAAAGAGTGGGACATAGTAAAAATATATCTGGATGATTTTTCGCTAGTAGCAGTTATATTGCCGGGACCAGAAACCGAAAACCATATTTATCTAAAACTTCGCAACGGATACAACATAGCATACAAAGTAACCAAGATACGCAAAATTGAAAAAATTGGTGAAATTAAGCCCAAATACACACTTCCAGGAATGAGAATGATTATTAAAAAAGAACTACCTACAGTAACAATCCTTCATTGCGGGGGTACCATAGCCTCAAAAGTCGAGTATTCAACCGGCGCTATAGCCCCAGCGTTTTCTCCCGAAGAGTTATCCTACGCTATACCAGAAATTTTTGACCTCGCAAAAATAAATACTCGCGAACTCATCAACATTTTTAGTGAAAATATGATGCCAGAGCACTGGATAAATATCGCCACAAATATAGAAAAAGAATTTCACAATGATGCTCGTGGAATTATAGTCACTCATGGTACAGACACTCTTCATTTTACGGCCTCAGCCATAGCATTTATGCTAGAAAATTTACCGGGACCAATAGTTTTTACTGGCGCTATGAGGAGCTCAGACAGGCCTGCTTCTGATGCAGCAGTTAATATGATTTCTTCTGTAAGATTCGCAACGAGTTCTAGTGTTGGTGAAAGCGTTATAGTTATGCATGCCAATCCAGACGATACTTCTTGCTTCGCACACAGAAGCGTCAGATGCATAAAGCTTCATAGCTGCAGACGAGATGCTTTTAGATCTATAGGAATATCCCCCATCGCACTAATTAACAATAAAAAAATTAGCTACCTAACAAACGAGTTTATCCCTATCTCAACGAATAAGGATGATTTATTATCTAATCCTGTCTTTGAAAACAAGACAGCATTAGTATATATCTATCCTGGATTTCCTTCAGAGATCTTAGAAACATTAATAGACCATAAGTTCAGAGGCATCGTCTTGGTGGGAACGGGACTTGGACATACGCCAGACTCTTTAATGCCCGTAATCAGACGAGGAATACAAGAAAGTATTATCATCGTAATGACTACCCAGTGTCTATGGGGAGGCGTATTTATGAATGTTTACGAGACTGGAAGAAAACTCCTAAGGATCGGGGTAATACCTGCCCATACAATGCTTCCTCATGTAGCATATGTTAAGCTTGGATGGCTGTTAGGCCAGGGTATTTCAAAACAAGACATACTTGAGCTTATCCAGAAAGACCTTCGAGGAGAATTCGTCCAAAAAGAGAAAGTTGATAGTTTTGTTTGTCAATAGATGTATCAAACTAGTGATACGGTATCTCCATTTTTAGGGATCATAACGTTTATTCGCATTTCATGTAACGCTTTGCCTAAGTCATAAATTTTCGGTACATCGCCATGTATTAGAACCACATTCTTTGGTTTATTTGGTTGCATGTCACGGATAAATTTAACTAATTCCGAATGGTCACTATGACCCGAAAATCCTTTTAGGCTATGTATCTTCATCTTTATGTTTATTTCACTTACCTTATCTCCACTAATGAATCTGAATGTTCGAGCTCCCCTCTGTATTTGCCGTCCTAATGTACCCGGTGCCTGATAACTAACAAACAACAAAATGTTGTTTGGATTACTAGATAAATATTTCAGGAATTCGATTATGGGGCCGCCTTGAAGCATACCATTAGTTGAAATTATTATCGCAGGCTCTTCCCGTGAGCAGATCTCAGAGATATCTTCAATAGAATCAACGCCAATAAAGAAATCAGCAAGTAAAGGATTCATATCTTTTGAAAGAATCAAATGTTGTATTCGTTTGGACAAAAATGATGGACAAGCAAGATGTATACCTGTAGCCTCATGAATCATCCCTGCAGTATAAACATTTATTGGTTCCACTTGCTTCGTTTCCATAAATACGTGCCATAATGTCATCAATAGCTCCTGTGCTCTTCCTACCGCAAATGCTGGGATTAGAATCTTGCTCTTATTATTTATAGCATGCTTTATGAGCGCTACTAATTGACCTTCTGCTACGCGTCTCGGCTGATGAACGTCTCCTTTACCACTATATGTTGCTTCTAAAAATACGGTCTCAACTCGCGGAAACACATTTATTCCAGCATCAAGTAACCGTGAGTTTGAATATTTAAGATCGGATGCAAAAACAATATTATGTATTCCTTCTGCGATATGAACATGAACGAGAGCACTACCTATAATATGCCCAGCGTTATATAATGTTAGTCTTATGTCTGGCGCAATGTCATAAACCTTGTCGTAATCTAGAACAACACAGTGCTTTAAAAATTCATCAATATCGGAAATACTATACGGCATTAAGAATCCTTGTCTCATCGAGACATTTATGTAATCCCGAAGAACTAGCACGGCCAAATACTTTGTTGGTTCTGTACAATAAACTGGGCCGCGATATCCATACTTGTACAAGTACGGTACTAAACCGACATGATCCATATGGGCGTGAGTAACAACGATAGCATCAAGTTCTTCTATTAGGGCATCATCAAGAAAATCAAAATATGGAAAATATTCATCGCTTGAAAATCTTACTCCCGAGTCGATCAGTACTTTGCTTTCTTTTGTTTCTATCAAGAAGGCATTTCCGCCTACCTCTTGCCCAGCCCCTAAAATGGTTATTCTAACCTTGTTCTTCTTTAAAACATATGTTCTATAGATTCTCTCACCAACTCTTCTCAAAAATCTTTGTATCTCTCTGTAGTATATTTGGTCAAACTTCCGAGTGTATCTTATAATTTGTGAGTGTCTAGGAGGCGATCTTCTAATTACTGGTTCCCATCCAGTACGTATAATTATCATCTCTCGCAATGAACCACTTTTTCCTATCACTAGGCCTGGTTTTTTGGCTTCTATGTAGACCTGTCCAGATAACGGATTAAAAAATAGATCTGTTAGACCGGCTTCCTTCGGTATCAAATTTTTTATAATTTTTTTGGCTTCCTCTTCGCTTTTTCTGACGTCTTCATCACTTCTTATAACAACTCGAAGTTTGTACTTCTTGGCAATATTTTTTATTATTTCCTTATTGTGTATCAATATCTGAGGATTCTTACAATATACCACTATGAACGGTCCTTCGAATTCCATTCTTGAGATTATAGCCTCAAGAGGCAGCTCCTTCGCAATATTCGAAAGTAGCTGCTTTCCGAAACCAATGATCTTATCTAAATCGTTCCCTGCTCGCATTTTTGTTCAATCTCCCCCACAGAAATACAGAGAAATTTTTCAACAAGATCTATTATGAACAAATAAATAAAAAATTAAAAAGAAAGATAGATACCTATCCTGATCCTCTGTATTTGGGATGATACTTCTTTACTACCTCTGGAGGTATCCTTAAAAGCTCATCTTCCGGCAGGAGAGACAGCAAATTCCATGCAATTTCTAAAGTTTGCTCAATGGGCCTATTTTCCAAGTAGTGCTGATTTATAAAACGAAATTCAAACTCATTTGCAAATCGCAGATACGCTCTTTCTTTGTCGCTTAAAGCACCTTCACCAATTATTTTAGCTAGGTCTCGTGCTTCTATTCCCGCTGCGTAGCTTGCATAAAGCTGCTCTGCTACATACTTATGATCCTCCCTCGTCTTTCCTTTACCAATACCATCTTTAGCTAGACGAGAAAGAGATGGTAGCAGATCTACTGGAGGATATATTCCCCTCATATTAAGATCAAGAGACAAAATAATCTGACCCTCAGTAATATAACCCGACAAGTCAACTACTGGATGAGTCATATCTCCACCAGGCATTGTAAGATACGGCATTAATGTTATGCTACCTTTTTTCCCCTTAATTTTCCCACATCTTTCATATATCGTAGCAAGATCAGTATACAGATATCCTGGATAGCCCTTTCTTGCTGGTATTTCTTTTCTTGCTGTTGATAATATTCTTAAAACTTCAGCATACGATAACATATCGCCCAATATTACAAGAACATGATAATCCAAATCAAATGCAAGATATTCCGCTATTGTTAATGCTACCCTTGGCGCTATTATCCTTTCTATTTCTGGATCGTCAGCCAAGTTTAATATCATAACAGCTCTGTGTAATGCTCCTGTTTCTTCGAATGTTTTTCTAAAGAATTCATACTCCTCAAATCTGAGACCCATTGCGCAGAATACAACTGCAAAATCTTCTTTCTTCTCTTTGCCTTTTTTGATGATAGTAGCCTGCCTAGCTATTTGGGCCAACAGCATATTGTGGGGTAAACCAGATATAGTAAATATAGGAAGTTTTTGTCCTCTAACAAGAGCTAAACATGAATCAATAATTGAGACGCCTGTCTGAATAAATTCGCTTGGTGGGTCTCTAGCTGCTGGATTGATTACAGAATAAAAAATTTCTCTTTTCTCATCTCCAATTATCTCTGGTAAATGATCCCTAGGTTTGAATGAACCGTTAAAAATGCGTCCCAATACGTCTTCAGATAAGGGAATAGATATTGTCTCCCCAGTAAAGCGTACCTTTGTATCTATCTCAAGCCCTTCTTTTCTTCCAAATACTTGGACTAACACAAATTCGTGTGTAGTATCAATGACGCTACCAAGGTATTCTGTTCCATCAGGCAACGTGACTTCTACTAGTTCATTGTAACCTACTGGTTTAGTTTTTTCTATCACTACCAATGATCCTTCGATTTTTGATACTTTCTGATATTCTAAACCATACTTGCTTTGCATTCTATACCCCCATATTATCCTAATATATCGGTGTTAAAAATAATGGGTATAGCCAAGGTTGGGATAGTTCTTCATAATTAAGTTGTAATTAAATATGCTTTTTTGCAAATAGTTATATGTTTGCTAAGGATAATAAGTGGTAGAAATGTCTGGACTATTTCCAGCTCCCGAGAAAAAATGTGATGATAGCCTTTGTCCATTTCATGGTACAATACGTGTTCGTGGAAGAATATTAAAAGGTGTTGTGATAAGCGACAAAATGCAGAGAACAGTAACCGTAAGAATAGACTATGTTAGGTATGATAGAAAATATAAGCGGTACGAAAAACGTTTCAGCAAGATCAAAGCTCATAATCCTCCATGCATAAACGCAAAGATAGGCGACATAGTATACGTAGGTGAATGTCGTCCCTTATCAAAAACTGTTCATTTTGTTGTATGCCACATCGAAAAACGATCTGGTGAATAATTTTTTATTTCGGTGCTTCTTGTGATAAACGATAATTCTGTCGACAAGAGATCTATAAATAAGCTACGCAGATTATTTCTGTTTTTATCTTACCTAAAAACGAGGAATTATGGAAAATCAATAATGGCCCTTCTATTATCTAAGGGATCTATCTCGGAGAGCGCCGCAGCTGCTCTAACAGGCTTATCTGTACTCAACAGCCGGGCTGTTATATCGGCTCTAATGAGCTCTGGACTTCTCCATATAGTAGGTGAGAAGCAGTTAAGAATGAAGAATCGAAGACGATATGTTGAAGTGATCTTTGGGATCGATCCCGTTGCGGCGAATAGGGTACTTAGAGACATATTATCTAATGCTATATCACTTATGAAATCTGTTTTTGATACAATCGAAATAGAACAATTTGCTTATTATTGCGAAAAAGACAAGGCACTATTTTTTGAAGCAGAGCTGGAATCAACTGATTATCGCTGTCCAATATGTGGAGATCCACTATCGCCAATCTGGATCAACGTCGAAAATCTTAATATTTTTATAGAAGCATTAAGAGAGGAATTTAAAAGAGCGATCTAATCAGCATTATTGAGAAAATAGTAATCATCAGAAGTTCCAGCGCTCATCATTTTCTCAGCCGACTGTTTACTCATCATCAAAAAATTCTAGCTTACTTAAGCTATTACGTTCAATCGCATATAAAAATAACGCTTATGAGAATTTCTTGCACCTTTTTTGTCTCTTTGATTTAAAAAGAAATTAATAATATATTCTGAACTATACAAGGTGAATTTTATGTCTGAAGAGGAGGGTCTATTCATCGAATTTATTGAGGAACAGGAAGTCGAAGCAGAATATGGGTTCAAAAACCCACGAGCTATAACAAAGGGAAAAATCATTATCAAGAACAAAACAGGAGGAATGCTAAGCGACGTAGAGCTTGAATTAAAAGGATTCGAAGGGACGAATCTAGAACCAAAGCTTTTCCTCGGATTCATAAAGGATGGCGAAGAAAGAATAGTAGAATATGACATAACGAAGGAAAATTTGGGTGTTAAAATTGTCGAGGAGTTACAATTTCCTCCCGATGTCCCAGAACCATTCGCTCTAAAATGTGACCCCATCTCGATAAAATCTATGTTTCACATATCTAACGAAATGGAGGTTCCAGCAAAATTTACCATAGAAAAAGTAATGCCTGCGCCCTTTAAGGTTTCTGGACAGCCTTCTCCACAATCTGGCGTTTTTAACACAGGAGAGGGAAAAATCTCTTGGCAGGATGGATCTATTGATGGCGGTAGTGAAAGTAGCCTTGAGATCGATATCGAGATGCATCCAGATTCAGAGCAAACGTTTAATTCTGGAGAAATTACCTATACTTGGAGCGCTGAGGAAGCCACACTAAGTGGACTGAGATTTGGAACAATTACGGGAATACCAAAACATTCTAAAAAGATTGTAACTGATGAACGTGTTGAAACACCAGGAATATGGGACATTTCTATAATAATCACAAATAATTCCAAAGAAACCATAAGTGTTGGAGCCGTTATAGAGATAAGACTGGGAGACCTTCTCACCGAGGTGGAGGGAGGTAAACCTATTAAAGGTTCTATAGAAAGAAGAGCTCCTGGAATAAGAGTATATGATGTTGTCAAACTCGACCCCATAAAGATAGCCCCTGGAGAAACTGGTACCCTTGGGCCCATAACAATTAAGAGTCAAGATAAACCCAAAATACGAGAAGAGCTCAAATTCACAATACATCCAAAAGTTACATATAAGGTTGTATCTAAGGGCAAAATAGGCGACATACCGATACCGGTAGTCTGGGGCAAAGTCACAAGAAAAGTCGAAGTTGCTCACGAAGAATTCTATGCTGGCCTAACCCCCGACCAGATCGCCGCACACGCAGAGGAGAAACTAACAAACATTACCGAAGTCTACTGTACCGGATCCGCTGGCCTTGACGAAATTGTTATAAAGGATATTATCCCAGAGGATATTGCTCCACCTCCTCCTGGAGCTGTAGAAGTTTATATCTCTAAGAGAGGAGAAACTAAAGTACCCGATGAAATATTAGAAATAACTATAGAGCCCGAGGGAAGCATCCCTGAGGAGCAAAACACACTAGTTGTTAAAATCACAAACATTAGCTATTATTTCGATGAACCTCTCATAAATGGAGAACGCATTTGGCTCAAATACAATATGACATCAATAGATCCTAAAGAAGATAAAACTTATGAATTTGGCTCCACTGTTGAGCTAAGAAAAGTACCAGCAAGCAAAGCTAGAATAATCAGCTTGGAGGAAATACCAAAAGTAACTGGATTACTAGCAAAACGCCAGATAAGTGTGGAAAAAGAGGTCGAGCCAGCTGAAGAAGATTGGTTCGAGGTTAAAGCAAAGATAATAAACGAATCTAAAATATCCGTGCCGCAACACATATTCACTGACCGTATTCCTGAAACATTTGAATTGGATGAACGCTCAGTAAATCCACCGCCCGAAGCTATTGATATATTACCCGAAGGCGGAGTCCTTATAAGATGGAAGCTAAGCTTCGCACCCGGCGAGGAAAAAATAGTCTCATACAAAGTGAAAGCAAGAGTCCCCGAAGCTAGAATAGCGGACCTCTACGCTGTTTACGAGGAATAAAATTTTTCATATTTTTGTTTGCTACTTTTTTTATACTCCCCTTTAATCATATTGATTACGAATACCACAAAAAAGAGATTATTTCTATGTAGAATTAACTCATACAAAATTGCGAAAAATAGTTCTCTTTTATAAAATCAATTAAAAGTTTATCAAAAGGCAACTTACGAAACGGAAGGAAATATATATCATATTCGCAAGCTTATGGGTGATAGATAATGTTTGTTCCACCAGAGCGCGCTGGATACGATCGGACGCCCGTCATGTATGATCCTCGTGGGCGAATACTTCAGATATTATACGCTAGGAGAGCTGTTTCGCAGGGAACTCCCAGCTGCGGTATACTTTTTAAAGATGGTGCTCTTGTCGCGGGTAGACGAAAGATATCGGCCCTGTTAATGCCAAATAAGAAAGTATTCCAAGTCGATGAGTACATAGTAGCAACATTCGCTGGGTATAGCAGTGACGGAATTTTTCTTGTTGAACAGGCACGAGACCGCGCGGCAACTTTGCGATTTGTATACGGGAGCGAAAAACCAGACGTATACTTGATAGCAAGATATGTTAGCTCAATAATGCATCAAGCAACTCTATATGCTGGACTAAGACCATTCGGTGTTTCAATAATAATCGCGGGCAAGGACCTCACAGGATCGCACTTATTTTTCAATGATCCTGGGGGATCTACGGTATCTTGGAAGGCCGGAATAATCGGTAAAAACTCATCAGTTGGAGAAGAATTTCTCATGTCCATCTTTAAGAATACCGATCTTACAAATATTAGCTTCGATGATGCTATAAAATACGCCATAGCTGCGATCTCCATAGCGTCTGGTTCTATGCCTATGGCTGAAGAGATTGAGATTGGCTATGTAAGAGATGACGAGCCAGCTACGATCACAACTGCTAATTCGGCAGAGATCAAAGATCTATATTCCGCCGCCACAGAAGTATTTAATGAATGGAAAGCAAAAAGAAAAATTGGAGAAGAAGAGACAGAAGAGGGAACTGAAGGAACAGAAGAATAGCATGTAGGTGGTTATATTGGCGATCGATAACATCTTTGGGAAAGAAAATTCTCGGAATCTGTTATATGGTACAACAACAGTCGGTGTTTGTTTTAAAGATGGGATCGCTATTGTCGCCGACAAACGTGCATCAGCTGGATCCCTAATAGCGTCAAAGCGTGCCAAGAAGATTCACAAAATCACGGATCATATAGCCATAACAATATCGGGAAGCGTCGCTGATGCACAAGTTCTTGTCCGATGGCTACAATCTCAGGCTAGGATCTTTTACCTTAACACAGAAAGAGAGCCTCTTATCAGTGAACTTGTTTCGTTATTATCAAATGTCCTTCACTCATACTTCAAAAGTTTGTTGCCATTCATAACGCATTTTATAGTTGGAGGCGTCGATGTTTTGGGTCCACATATTGTATTCCTAGATCACGCTGGAAGTATACAAGAGGAAAGATATATCGCAACGGGAAGCGGGTCGCCCATAGCCCTTGGAGTATTAGAAGATGGCTATGAAGAGAATCTAACTAAAGATAAAGCTATACATCTTGCTCTCAACGCCCTTAGATCGGCGATACGGAGAGATGTGTATAGTGGCGATGGTTTAGATCTTGTTACTATCACAAAGAAGGCCGGACTGAAAATTTATTCTCCCAAAGAAATCGAAAAATATATCCAAATGACATCCCTCGAACTAAAAACATAGATAATTCAATATACGCAATTTAGGTTTTAGGATAGGTTAGGGAAATGCCATCATGGTTATGTCCTATACCAATGGGCAATAATAAGATTAGGGTTCGAATTAGAGGAGTTTATTCTACGGCATTAACAAAACTTTTTTTGGAACATGGCTTTGAAATAACACAGCCTAGCCAACCGATCTGCGAAAGATTTAGTATCGAGAAACCATCATATTTAAGCCCTCATATCGATATACAAACACGTGGCTCTCGTGCCTTGATAGAATCTTTACAGAGATATACTGATGGAATCTGTAATCTTCTTTTAGAAAATCTAGAAGATATCGTTATCTATCGCCATCCATTTATAAAAAATAGTATCTGGAAAGGAATTGTTACTAGAAGAACAAAAGATGGATATCTTGTCAGGTATTCCGTAAATATGGATGGTTTACTTCCACTTACTGATGTTCGCCAAGAATACCACGAGGGCGACCTAGTCGTCGTTGAAATAAAGGATATTGATACAAAAACAAACAAAGCAATTTTAACAGATTCTATATCTATTCCTGGGGATTTTGTTGTACTCGTCAATAAGGAAATTATTAAGGTCTCGAGGAAGATTAAGGGTGCTAAAAAGATTGACTTGATGGATCTTGGTAACATTTTACGTCCACCAGGATGGGGCGCCATATTTAGAACATCAGCCATGTATGCGAGTGTTGATGAAATCAGCTCTGAAATCGAGAAATTAAAGCAATATGCTGGTGATCTACAGAAAAAAGCCGAAAAAGCACCAGCATTTACCCAAATTCGGGAAGGAATAAACCTGATGATAGCATATTTTTCGGGGAGTACCAAAAGAAATCTTGATGAACTAAGATCGCAAGTTACTCTCACCATAAAGCATCATCATTGGCTAAAATCTCTTGGAAAAACATCTAGCTTCATGATTGATTTCCTAGAAGAATATTCTCGTAGACTTAATATCGATATAAATCAGGTGTCTGAATATGTTCTCGAATATGTTCGTAAGACATTACTTCCGAAGGTTGGTTCGGTTATAAAAATTTTTCATATAAAACCCTCGATGCGAAAAGTAATTTTGGGCCCGGCCAAAATAATTCGTACCAAGGAAGAGAGTGGAAGATTTGAGTACACAATGTTCAGAAAGTTCAGTCCTAGCGGCTATTATGATGGCATTAATGCCCCTAAAGAGACAGGCGACTATGGAATAACATTTGCTGCAGAAGGCGACACAAAGCTAATAACAGCATATTTTGATATGGACTCGAATCTCAAGGGAATATACATAAACATAAATACTCCGATCGAGTTCTATTCAAATTCTATTCGCTATTTAGATTTAGAGATCGATGTGGTCAAAACTTATGATGGCGAAATAGTAATTCTCGATAGACAAAAATTGGATAAATATCTGGAACAAAAAGCGATCTCTAAAAAGCTATATGAAAAGACACAGAAGCTAGCTAGCGATTATAAAACATGGCTAGAAAATGGCGGCGTGCAAGAAATATTAGATGAATGCGAAAACCTTAAAGAGATTATAGCAAAAGAAGTTGAGGCATAAACCTACTCTTCCCCTAATATATCTTCTATTTTCATTAATATTGCCTCTAAGCCCTCCCCAGATACGCTCGATACAGGCCAAACATCAATCTTAATGGCCCTTGGATCGATTCGCTTTATTGCCGAAAACACACTATCAAAATCCTCCGACGCCAATAATTGTTTGGGATTGTTAAGCATGTTCCATATTTTATGTTTTTCTTCATGAGATAATAGGTCTATTTTCGTCAAAGCACCTATCATTGGAATTCTAATTCGTAAAAATGCACTCATAGCTAACAGAAGCAATGAAAGCATGGAGTTTGAATTATCACAAAGAAACGGATCAAACAAAAATAATGCCATGCATCGATTATCCGTTATGCTCAGTATACTCTCTTTTAGAATTATCTCTCCAGCACGCCTAAAAACGAAAATTTCTAGCTGTCCTGGCGTGTCAACAATCAATATTTCTGGCCCCTGAGCCAGTATGTCCCTTCTCAAGCGCTTTGCAAACTTTACCGCTATGTCCATCGATGCTATTAATGCTCCGTTGGGGCCCAAACCAAACCTTCTCATAACTCTCTCTGTTCTTACATACTTTCTTATGCTAATATCGGGTGCTTCATACGGATATGTTATCGCAGCAGGGTCAAGATTTAGAATTAGGGCGTCAAAACCATGTTCACGAAGTTGCTGAAATAAAGCTCCTGCAAGAAAAGATTTTCCCGATCCAGCAGGCCCCAGCAATATTATTGTTTTCATATTTATAACCTCCTTATTATTATCCTAATCTTCTCATTAATTAGATAAATTTGTTAAACGCTTATGATTTTTCATTAGATATTGCCATTATCGATATCTTGAGGTCGAAGACATGAACAAAGCGAAGAAAATAGTGATAATAGACCGAGATCGTTGCAACCCAAATAAGTGTCCCTATAATTGTATGCATGTTTGTCCGCCACAGAGATCTGGGAAAGATGTATTCCAAATAGATGATGATGGCTACCCAATGATCGATGAGAACCTATGTATTGGCTGTGGAGTATGTGTAAAAGCATGTAATTTTAAAGCCATTAAAATTACAAACCTACCAGCACCAATAGAAGAAGAAATAATACACAGATACGGTCCAAATCAGTTTGAGTTATACCGGCTACCACTAATATCAGAAGGCCAAGTTACCGGTCTTGTGGGACAAAATGCTACAGGAAAATCTACATCCCTTAAGATTCTGTCTGGACTGCTCAAACCCAATCTTGGGAGATATAATAATCCACCCTCATGGGATGAAATAATTAAACATTTTAGAGGAACTATTCTTCAGGATCACTTTAAAGCTCTTTCCAACGGAAAAATTAAGGCCATCTATAAGCCACAACATATTGACCGAATACCCCATGTAATTAAGGAGACTATAGAAACCGCTCTACATAATTTTGATGAGCGAAATATATTTGATCATATTGTTGATGCACTAGGATTAAAGTCCATACTAAATAAAAAACCTAAGCATCTGTCTGGCGGCGAACTTCAGAAATTTGCCATAGCAGTCGCCATTGAGCGCGATGCAAACTTATACCTATTCGACGAGCCATCATCATATCTGGACATAAAAGAAAGACTAAGAGTCTCTATGATAATATATGACCTTGCTAAGAAGTTTTCTAAAACTGTTGTTGTCGCTGAGCATGACCTCGCTATGTTGGATTATCTCAGTGACAAAGTTTGCATATACTATGGAACGCCTGGCGCTTTTGGAATTGTGTCCAAGCCAAAAAGTGCAAGAGAGGGAATAAACATATTTCTGAATGGCTATGACCCTACAGATAATGTGCTATTTAGAAACGTACCAATCAAATTTAGGGTCTACGCTCCTCGAACCCAATCACAACAAGAAAACCTACTACTAAAGTATCCCGATATGTCTAAAAGCCTAAATTCGTTTACACTCAAAGTTAAGGCTGGAGATATATATCGAGGAGAGGTCATCGGAATTGCAGGACCTAATTCTATAGGAAAAACAACATTTCTCCGCTTAATTGTTGGAGAAATTACTCCGGATGAAAATAATTATAAGCCACCTAAAGACGTGACGATATCATATAAGCCGCAATACCTTCAAGAATTCGTTGGGGAGGATTCTTGGATGCTAGTGTCAGAAAGAATAAGAAGTATAAATCCCAATGTATTAGGAGATGCTTGGTTTAGAACCTTCGTTGTTAAGCCATTTAATCTAGAATATTTGCTAGATCGTCCCCTTGAAGATCTCTCTGGTGGTGAGCTTCAGAAAGTTGCTATAGCTTCTTGTTTTGCCAAGATGGCCGATCTTTACGTTCTTGATGAGCCTGGAGCTTATATATCCTCCGAGGACAGATTTTTCGTTGCGAAAGCAATACGAGAGCTTGCTCAGAATAAAAATTGTAGCGTAATTGTGGTAGAACACGACATATTGTTGCTTGATTATCTTAGCGACAGAATTATGGTATTCGAGGGAGAACCTGGAAAAGAGGGTATTGCCTCCAATCCTCTCGATTTACGTTCGGGAATGAACTTGTTTCTGAGCAACCTGCAGATAACTTTTCGTCGAGATCCCGAAACCTTTCGGCCTCGAATAAATAAATTCGGATCGAGACTCGATAGAGAACAAAAATCTCGAGGAGAGTATTATTATTTAAGCACATAGTTTTTTATGTATATTGTTCTTGTCATTGTGAATTTTTATATATAGGATTTTACAATGGAAATGTTAGGGGATTAAACATGGGACTTGGACTCGAAATAGAAATCCGAAACGCAAAATTAAAGGAACATGTGCGAATAGAGAGAAGCGAAAATGAATATAAGCTTACAGTCTCTCCGTTTCCATTTCGCGAAATTCTTGTTGAAGGAAAAAACCTTAAAGGCCGCCTCCTCGCCAGATTTTCAAATCTTGATGGCATTACACCAAATTTAAATGCTATTCTCCGAGCTATAGAAACGATATGTGAATTTGATAACGTAAAGATAATCATTGGTACATTCTACGAACTGGATATCGACAAAAAAAGAGGCCTCGTTGTAGCAACCGGGCTGGCCGATATGAGAAAGAAGACATTTCGCTTAGCGGATATTCAAAGGCTGCAGCTCGGAGAGATATGGAGAAAAATATATCAATTCTAAATATTTCGCTACGTTAGTAGTATCCTACCATCAAAAATGTGCTATATGCTTCTGATAGCTATATCTACGCAATTAGTGGAACCTCTCTTATAGCTTCCTTTCTTCTCTGCTTTCTAGGCGGAGCCATTATAAAGTCTCCATACACTATGCTAGCGTATCCTACAACTAGAGATTTATCGCCAGTTATATCGCCGCTCGTATAATACTGCAGTACAATGCCTTTACTATAAAAATACTTCGCCACCATCATCGCAACAGCTATTGGGCCATATCCGCATGCTGAGACGTTTTCTCTTTCTATGACCTCATAGAAACCATCTTCATCCATAGCCTCAGCTTTTTCAAGTGCTTTCCAATCCCTATCATATGCCTCGCTATATGGGACATAATGAGACATATCGCTACTAGCTATAATCATAATATCTTTCTCGGATTCTTCCATGATATCATAAATAACTCCCGCAACTTCACGCATTGTTTTTAGTTTTTGATCCATAACCGATATTGGGACTATCTGAAACTCTTTCTCAAAAGTATAGATCATAAATGGCAATTGGACCTCTAATGAATGCTCTTCAAGATGAGCTAGTTTATCTTCCGCAAACATATCATTCTTGATCAATTTTGATGCTACTTCTTCGTCTATCTTTACATCACCTAGAGGTGTCCGCCATATCCCACGCGGATATACTGATATCATCGTACCAAGTCCACTATGGTTAGGTCCTATCATTATGAAAGTATCTGGTACGCGATCCTCTCTTATTGCCATGTACGAATGAGCCGCACATGGACCACTATAAATATAACCAGCATGAGGAACAATGACCGACTTTAAGTTGTATTTATTCTGAGGAGTTACATCGCTGGGCAATATCTTAGGCCCAAGTTCATGCATAAAGCAACTTTTAAGACTTTCTATTAGCTTGTTCTTTTCAGCAGGATAAAAAAACCCCGCGACTACTGGTTCTCTTACTTCCATTTTTGACACAGTAATATTCACTAATCTTAAAAAATTCATAAAAATATCAAGTTATTCATTAACAACCCTTTACTTAAAATTTTCTTCAAAAAATTTTTGGACAATCATTTAAAGCTCCTTATAGCATACATAAATATTGCTCTAAAAAAGAATTCTGATCAACGATCTTATCTACAATAAACATTTTAATCGGAATCCCGCTCGAATAATCGATTCTTAGAGTACCACTTATGCATATATCCGAGCTTATCATATCCTCGAAATATTTTTCCGCTTTATTGTAGTCTACGATTGTACTAGGAAGAATGTCAAAAGGTATTACTGCCATTATCTGAGAAAAACCATTATCTAGCATTATTGCTACGACCTCTTTCTCTATAACCTGCCCTATATGACCCATCTCGCAAATCTTTTTTTCTGAATCGACTATGAGACCACCACATTTTTTGCATAAGGAAATTCGTCCAATCCATTCTATCTTAACGACAGTACCCGCTATAATTGCTTTTTCACCAATAGAAAGATCGTCTATAACTCCAAATTCTTCCATGTTTATGAGAGATATCTTACTAAAATCAAAGTTTCGTGCTATGATTTCTACATTTGTGCGTTTTGTAGTTATTAGAATAAGTTTGCTTTCATCATTACGATCTCTCGCCGTTCTCACATTACTTATCTTTACAAGAGAATTAATACTTACTTTAAGATCCTCTAAAA
>JAUQYS020000350.1:0-7690 GCA_030587585.2 Candidatus Njordarchaeota archaeon | reverse complement strand
TAACAAAAATGTCTTCCATTCCCCTCATCAATACAAAATATATTTCCGAATGATATCATTTCCTTTTTTTCTTGAACCATAAAATAACGGCGACCGTAATAATTAAAACCACAATAGGCACGACGAGATATATGGGAAAATGATGAATACGCACAGTAAACGATATCGAACACGAAGCAGAATTCCCAGCCCTATCAATAGCAATAATACGTATATCGTGTTTGCCTTCATGCACAATGACTGTATAGTTTGTCTGATTTGACGGTATATTCTGGTCCACAATCTCCCCATCCACATACAGCTCAAAATGATCTATGCCAGACATATTGTCGCTACTACTCCAAACCACAACCAATGTTGTCGTATCGAGTATGGCTCCATCCTCAGGCGTCTCTATCATTATTGTGGGTGGCAATGTATCCACCATTATTTCTACTGCATATACGGCCGTGTTTCCAGCAACATCCACAGCCCATATCTCTATGCTGTGTATACCATCACTCAGCACAATTGTATAATCCGTCTGGTCTGACGGTATATTCCGGTCCACAATCTCCCCATCCACATACAGCTCAAAATGATCTATATCACCCTCAGGATCCCACGCGTTCCACCGCATTGTTATAGATGTTGTATTAAATATTGCACCATCACATGGGGCCAACATTTCTATTACTGGTGGATTATTCACAGTTCCAGCTTTGATTCCACCAACCCATGTGGTTATTTGTGGGTCATAGTATATCTTTGATATACTAGTCACATTATGGATGTTTATTCCGATATATGTTGCTTCGGTAAACTCTAGGTATCTGCCTTCATAATCATTTGTTATGGTTACATTCTGGACTGTTTTGTTACCATTGTTGATTATTATCGCTGAGCTATTAGTGGAAACAAAACCCATTTCCTTAACACATATGAGTGAAAACTTAGGTATATCGTGCCCCTCAATCACGGAGTATGCTGGGTATCCACCATACGTAGCTGTTCCACCCCAGTGCTCTATGCGGAAATCGACATAAACCGAGAAGTTTTCTGGATTTCCAGTCAAATTTAAATCGTAGAACTCTATCTCAAAACCAAACTTCACAGTTGTATTTAAGATCCTAGTACCGTTAACTATAACTATCTTTGGAAGGAATAAAACAGTAAGGGTGACGTTTGCCTGAGCGCTTTCACCAAGCCAAAGAGAATCATTCATAACAGGGATAATGGGAGGTGATGGATTACTAGTTAATGTTATATTATTTATCTCTGTGCTAGCCTTAATACCA
Source organism: Candidatus Njordarchaeota archaeon (assembly GCA_030587585.2). Taxonomy (GTDB): domain Archaea; phylum Asgardarchaeota; class Njordarchaeia; order Njordarchaeales; family Panguiarchaeaceae; genus Panguiarchaeum. Next base: position 6,413 of record JAUQYS020000350.1, on the reverse strand, counting down.
CGTATATTATCGATAGTAACATTCTCTAGAACCCACGTATCTGGAGGAATAAAAGATTCGCCATACCACATACTAGCAACACAATAAACCTGATCAACAGCACCACTTTGTTCCCCTAAAAGACTCGGATTATTACTATAACTAATAAAGTCAAAAGTAAGTTTGCCGTCGCCATTGGTATCATTATATATAACTAACGCTCGAGGATAAATATCCAAATTAAAACCAGCAAAACAATCATCCGTAGGGTCACCCTGATAATACCAGATTTTTCCAGAAGAAAAATGCAGAAAAACTCCAGGCGAATCCCAAGACCCTCCAATCATCGAGGACATATTGTATTTGTATTGAAGAATGGCGCCCGTAAGGATTTTTGAACACAAATATGTCGGTCTTTCAGGATCAGATATATTTATAACACAGATACCACCAGTCATATCCCCCACGAAGAGTCTGTCGTCGTAATATGTCATGTGATACGCTCTATCTTTTGTCTTTACATAAGAAACAATACATATACCGCTTGGATCGGATGTGTTTAGTATTTTTACGCCAAAAACACTATCACCCACAGCGATAAGACTCTCATTTATTATCTCCACGCCCAGACTACATTTCAGTGTTGCATTATACCTATCAAGGATTCGTGGATTGCTCTTGTTGCTTGCATTCATAACAATTAGCCCTGATATGCCCCCAGCAATATACACAATTCCTCTACTTTGGTCATACTTCATGTCGAATATCGATGCATTAAGCTCTATATTCCTTATGTTTACAGGATTCCTCAAATCAGAAATATCCCATATATCCAACTCCCCATACGTCTTCCCAACATATAGATAGTCCTCAACAGGAAGCACAGTGACATATTCATGATGAAGATAATACAGTCCATCATACACACGGGAAAAATTCGCCAGAAGCTCTATATTGGATGGATCACTCACATTAAAAATAAGAACCCTATAACTCGGGGGACTCCCATCCTGAATAATAGGGACAAACACTAAGCCATCAAAATACCTAAGCCTACAGAACCTGCCAAACGGTGTCTCCTGCCACCAAACCGTGCTACCATTGAAATTCTCCCTAAACTTATACAGACCAGTATAGTTGTGCTCCCCCTTCTCCCAAACACCCAAACCAAAAACATAGAAGTATGATTTACTCTCCTCGATCTTTGTGACATTCTCGGAATATGTGATAGCATAAATATCACCATCATGTACATCCATCGTAATAAAAGCTGGATCATGAGTGTAGAGAAATAGATCTGAGTCATGAATGTAGTCATCATGCGTAAGAGGTAGAATCGGATACACATGACCCGTATCGTTTTCTATATTATTAACATCGAAATATAGAATACCCGCATTATACCAGTTCCAAGTACCTAACGGATAGACACGGTTACTATCCACGATAACATCTGTGATCAGCATTGGAGTCGTTAATGTCGGTCCATCCAAACTCACACGCAAATCAAATTCTCCCCCATCATAATGCCAGATCTCTATCGATGCATTTTCATATGTAACCTCGCTGCTATTATCACCATTCCTTATGGGTTCGGCGATATTTTGGGTCGTCAGAATGTATCGATAATGATGTTCATCTTTATCCTTTAAAAGCATTTCGGGGAGATCTTCTATGGGGCCAATATTATTATTTTGGACGATGACAAAACCTATATGATATATAACTAATAGCAGTATACATATATAAGACTTCCTCGGCATATTAAACACGCTCATTATGAGCGCTTTTTCCTCCCCTAAGTAGCCCCCAACCGTTCTGGACAGAAGAGAAGCTACTTAGAGGCATTACACTAATTAAAAAGAAAAATTTCCTGCTTAAAAAATTTTTGAATATTCTAACATATAATATTATCTTCTCATGAAACTATCCTATGAAAAACAATAACAAAATGAAAAATAATTGCGTCTGATATGAGTATCCGCCCCGCAACGAGAACATCATTTTTTCAAAAATAAAAACACAATATTAGTCCACATAATTGATATCTTGAGGGATCTTTATGATTGAGAAAATCTTTCTTCTCGGAAAAGATAAGCCAATTATTGATCCTATGAAATATGCTAAAAAAGAAAACATAGTCCTGCCCACATACAAGTGTATTCTAACGTTTAGTTCAAGAACAACCAAGCAAATAACAACAATCCTAAATGATCCACAAACAATACCAATAAAGATCCCTCTTCTCGATCCGACGCTAGGAACATACAATAACGAAAAAATATACATAGCGACACTAAGCATAGGGGCCCCCGCCAGCACATTGTCATTAGAATTACTAATCGGATCAGGAGCCAAAAAAATAATAATTATCGGAGGCGCCGGATCCATACATCCAGACATAAAAATAGGAGACATACTTATCCCCACGTGGGGACTTAGAGAGGAGGGGACAAGCTACCACTATATGCCACCAGAATACATCCCTAAACCAGACAGCGCGCTTAAAGAAAAACTCAAAAAAGAAATAGAATCAATCAAACAAGAAGACATAAACATTATTGAGGGCGGAATATGGAGCATTGATGCCATATTCAGGGAAACTAGGGACAAAGTAAGAGCATATCGAAGAGAAGGAATAATCGGTGTTGATATGGAATCTACTGCACTGATGACGGTGGCCCATTATAGGGGTATCGCACTTGCAATAGCACTCATTATAACCGACGAATTAAGAGACGAAACATGGACATATGAATGGGAATCAGAAAAAATCATTAGAAGCGAAAAAATAGCAGCTCTTGGAGCGCTTAAGGCTCTAATATAATAATCACTTTTACAGAAATCTAACAATAGATCATACATATAGAAGTCCAAGCGATACAAAAAACAAATAATACAAGTATTGCGAAAGAAAAATCCCGTATAGCTATCGTCTTACTTAGCTCTCATCAAAACAAAATAGAAACAAAATTCAAAAGTTGATTAAGGTAATATATATCCAATACAACGATGCTATCTAACATCAAATAACATAGGTTTCATATATACGAATAGCTGATTTTTCTATGTTTTTCACAAGATCTATTAACGAAGAATAGCAGTATTATCGCATAATACTATATTTCTATTGGAAACTTCACAAAAATATCACAAATAAAATCGCACAAAAACCCCAAAGCCACACATATTTTTGTGAAAAAACTAAATCTAACATTGATTCACAATGCGGAATACAGCACAAAACATAAAACTAATTTTCCAATGGAAATGAGGGGGTATATAAACACAAATACGTCCTTCGATGATATCTTATTGTGAATAGCCCATAGAAGGTTATTAAAATTGCTTAATCCTATGTCAGCAATGTGATCTATTTGTATGTAGATCCCTAGTGCATAGTTCTAGTGGAAGATATGGATATATTTCCCAAGCATGGCTGTAATACGTATATAATCTATACATAAAACAGAAGCTACATGGGTGTAGTATTGTTCTACTGGAACCAGATGAATTCGTGATATTTGGACTATGGTATGTTGGTATAGACCAATTTGGCCCTAGAAATAGAAATATGGCATATGAAACGTGTATTTGTTTTGGGTATTTGTCTCAGTCTTCCCGAAATTTTATTAGATATTTGGGGTCTCCGTCTATTTTTTCACAATTTTCAATCTTAGTAGAAGATTTCTTAGCTTTGAGTATGATTAATTCTGGTTGTTCACAGATATTCACAAATACTAATTTTGGAGTTTCGCATTCGTGGAGATCGCTTATATCTTGTTTATTAGTGTTGTATTCGCTGACAGAGTGGTGCATTGTTTATGTATAACGATACGGTTGGGACTGTTTTAGATATTGTTAGAAATCAGAATATATGGCGAAGATATGAGTGCATTAACTTAGTTGCTTCTGAGAATGTTATGTCTCCTCTTGCGGAGAAAGTGTATATGTCTGATTTTATGAGCCGTTACAATGAGCATGATGGGGAGAGCCATTATCAGGGAACAAAATACTGTATGGAGATAGAGGCCATAGTTAAAAAAATACTTGGCGAGAAGTTTGATACGAAATATGTGGAGGTTAGGCCTCTAAGTGGGGGGATGGCTAATCTTATTGTTTTTCGCGCGCTTACAAGATATGGCGATATTATTTTGTCTCCAAGACTAACCGCCGGGGCTCATGTTTCTCATACGAGGTATGGTGTTGCTGGGATGCTAGGACTCTCTGAGGTCCCTGCGTATTTTGATAATGATGAAATGATTCTTGATGTTGATAAAACTGTTGAGATGATAAGAACAATAAAACCGAAGGTTATCGTGTTTGGTCGATCGGTTGTGTTATTTCCTGAGCCTCTCAAGGAGATTAGAGAAGAGATCGATCCAAAAATAAAGATAGTATATGATGCTGCTCATGTTTTTGGATTGGTTTGGGGTGGTTATTTTCAGGATCCATTTTTGGAGGGTGCTGACATAGTAACTTCATCCACGCATAAAACTTTTCCTGGCCCTCAAGGTGGTCTAATTATTGCTAGGAAAGATTTTGGTGAGGATAAATGGCTAAAAATACAAAGAACAGCATTTCCTGGCTTTGTGTATAATCATCATATTCATAGATTGCCTGCGTTAGCTATTACTGCGTTGGAAATGAATGAGTTTGGCAAAGACTATGCCGATCAAGTTATACGTAACGCTAAACGCTTAGCAGAGGAATTATACTCATATGGTTTCAGGGTTCTATGTCCACACAAGGGGTTTACAGAGTCACATCAGGTACTTATAGATGTAAGAGAACAGGGAGGGGGAAGGACCGTGGCCAAAAAATTAGAAGAAAACAACATAATCGTGACAAAAGTAGCATTGCCTTGGGATACCGACAAGGATGCCACTAGTAATCCAAGTGGGATAAGAATAGGTATTCAGGAAATGACGAGATATGGCATGAAGGAAGAGGATATGGTTTCTGTTGCAGAATTTTTTGATTTGATTGTGAATAGAAGAAAAGATATTAGAGATGAAGTAAGGGGATTTCGGGCCAGATTTAAAGATGTTAAATATTGTTTCGAGGTCGAAAAATATGAGGATTATCTTATGGGATTACATGGAAAACGCTGAAGAGGTTATGACTAAAGGCGCACTGGCAACAATGTCGAACACTGTTGCGCCAGATCTTAGGGTCACAGAAGAACAAAAACATAAGATGATCAGATACTCCAAGAAGATGAAGTTATCGTCTATATTGGATTTTGGGTATTATATTTTTTCTTTTGAGGGTGTTTCGAGGAGTTTTACTCATCAGTGGGTCAGATATAGAATAGCGGCACATATGCAACAGAGCTTGAGATATGTTAAGATAAATACTGAGAGAGCTAATTGGTTTGTTATACCTCCATCAATAATCAAAAAGGGCTATGATAGTGTTGTAGAGTATATCAAAAATCAACTAGCAGCAGGAAAAACATATTTAGGTCTTCTAGAGAGGGGTATCCCTGCTGAGGACGCGCGCTTTGCTCTGCCCATAGGTGTAAGGACGCATATATCCTCAGCTTTTGATTCTGAGGAGATGATACATATAATTTATCAGAGGACATGTTTTGATGCTCAATGGGAAATACGCACAGCCGCATATGCTGTTCTTCTTGCGGGTCTTATTGTTCATCCACTAATTTTTGATGGTGTAGGCCCAGCATGCATTATGGAGGGGATATGCAGGGGAAGATCTAAGTGGAAATGTAAAAAAGATGTAGAGAGAATCCTAGAAGGCCTAAAAAAAATAGCAGAAGAATATCGGCCAAAATTTAATGATCTTCAGAGAGGTATGTATCTTCGGATAGATCTTACTGATATTCTCGGCTATAGGGCCCCAGATACTCTGAAAAGAAAAATTTATGAGGATCTTGGTTATCAAGTGGGTCTCGACTATGAGGTCATATTGGAGGTGAAAAAGAAATGAAGAGAAATATGATAAGACATGTTTTTATTCTTTATTTTTACTTGGGTGCCGATAGAGCGCGCTATATTTGCGCTAGGGATAGCATTGTTATACCTATTCTTTAGAGCTATTGAAAAGGCGTTTACGACATATGTTATTGTTGGTACGGTAAACGTGGAAGTAGTATATGATCGTGATGAATACAAAGGAAGAGAAGATGCTGGACTAGTTGCTAGAAAGGCTCTATAATTTTTTTCTGTTGTATTGGGGCTGAAGCAACACACAGCTCGTCTGATAATCTAAACTTGATTATTTTTCCATAGCGTTTTGATAAGAGTATGCCTTCTTTTTCCATTCTTCGAAGATAAGTACTGACTGTTGATTGTTTTAATAGTGTGCCGTAGAGGTCATAAAAAGCTTCTCTGGCGTCTGAAGATGTAAACCATTGGCCATACTTAAAAACTGAGGAGATTGTTTCTTTAAATGTTGAGTAGATACTTGTT
>JAUQYS020000316.1:0-2456 GCA_030587585.2 Candidatus Njordarchaeota archaeon | reverse complement strand
TGATAGACCCAAATCTGGATTGCTCTAAAATACCCCTAGTATTGGCGATCGCATTACTGGTAGCAATATCGACATCCAGTCTAGGTGTGATAATCGCTTCGAGATTAAGTAGTATAGAAGGATTTGGTCTCATAATGAACCTGATAACAATGCCTCTAATATTTGGAAGCGGCGTATTTTTTCCAATCGAGGCTATGCCTATCTGGATGCAGATCATAGCGTATATGAGCCCACTAACATACGGTGTTGATGCCGCCAGAGAACTAATGCTAGGAATATCAAGCATAGGGATTTTATATGACCTAATAGCATTGACCGCAATCTCTATAGTACTAATCGGCATAGCGATGGTACTTTTCGAAAAAATTACCATAGGCTGAGATACAGCGTAATTCTACTTTTTACAATTTTCTAAAATGTTTCTACTTCAGCAGTTATGTCTGCTATAAGAAAATTCCGTTGGTAATTCTTTCTTATGTCGATATAGATTTATTATTGCATCTGCTATCTGTACGCAATAATGCGTATTTTCTTCGACCACAACAACGGGCTTGTTTAATCTTTTTCTGATGGCGTCACATAGCTTATAGTTACCAGTATTAAGGTCCGTTGGGACTATTATATTGTTTATTTCGAACTTCTGAGTCTGAGCGATCTGGGATATCAATTTTTCTATGAAAGCATATTTTCTGAATCTATTTGTTCCTTTTCGTATATTTAGACCTATAATTCTGACCACTATATCATCTCTATATCTTTCTAATAGTCGTTCCAAGACGCTAAACAGCTTATTCTTGCTTTTTCTAGAAAGTTTTCTAGTGTGAATATATCTCATATTAGTAAGATGTATCAAATCTAAAAATAATCTTTTTGCAACATGGCTCATTCTAAAAATAACTATGCAGACATATAGGATACGTTCACTAAAATCGAATGAAGTGTCCATACATATGCTCAAATTGTTCACCAAAAAATGTTAAACTTAAATATACAATATAGCATAATAATATTTAGATATGCCCTTGTCATAGGGGCATAGCCGCAGGAAGATGAAGGCTGGATGTCCTGCGGGAAAAAAATGCCAATAATTAAAACACTATTTTTTTAAAGTTTGCTAGTATTCTCGCGGATCAATGTTGGCTAGTTATTGTTCGGACAGTATTATGTCTCGTATGCCCATAAACAGCATCAGGAAGAAAAATCCAAAAATTACGCTTTCTGTTAGTACTCTTATGCTATCATCCATGTATGCAGCATAATAAGCGTATCTACTCATAGTGAATAGCAAATACAAAATAGATGCCGCAATAAGAATTGATCCCGATGTTCTAAGATTTTTATTCATTTTTTTCCCTCCCAAGATCTGAAAAACCTATTAGTCGATGAAAATAATAAATAAAAATAAATTGAATTTCTCAGAGAAGATCTAGTGTTTTTCATTTTTGTTTCCATTTTGTTTTGGGAGTGTAGTCTATGCTTCTAAGTTCGCCTTTAATATAGGCCTCTACGATATCTCGTATTTTTCCACTAGCACCGGTTATAGCTTCTATACTATACGCCCTAAAATATTCTCTAGCGCGTCTTCCCACACCTCTACATATTACAACACTAACGTTATTTTTTTGGAGAAGTCCCGGTATGTCTCCTGGCTTATGTTCTATTAATGGATTTCGAATAGCCCTAACATCAGTAATTTTATCATTCTCAATGTCTATCAGTACGTAGTATGGTGCTCTCCCAAAATGCTCAAAAACATTAGAATCGAGGCTTTCGCCGTCTGCGGGTACTGCGATACGCTGAGCCATACTTTATCACCAATATTTTAGCAAAAAATGAATATAAAATATCATGATATTATTTGGTGTATAAGATATATTACGAGAAGCGGATATATTTGTTTATGCATTTTTTATATCTTTTATATTGTTATATTGGGATATGTCATATGTGGATATAATCATATTGGGATGTTACATGTTGGAGTACGACATATTTATAAATAGAGAAAAAGAGCTGCAGAATATCCGAAATTATTATGATTAGTGTACTAATAAGAATATAAATTGTGGTATTCTGGTATATGGATGGCGGCGTGTAGGAAAAACAGCTCTTCTGCGAAAATTTGTTGCTGATGCTAGAGGCGTGCTTATTAATTGTGCATGGATTAGTGATCCAAAAACATTTTTGCGTTATGCTATTGAGGTAGTACGCGAATTTTTATCTGAGGATCTTATAGAGAGATACGAAAAAGTGCTTGAAGAAAGTGACTTGATGCTTGTTTTGCGGAAATCTTTGGAGCTTTTTTGTAACCCTCATCTTTATGGCAAAAAACTTGTGGTGGTACTGGATGAGTTTCATTCATTTATAGAGAAAATGGCTTACAGAATAGCAAGAGAAACTAAAAAGAAAAAAGCAGTTGTCAAAAGCGATATATTATGGCTTCTTCGAGACATTAT
>JAUQYS020000315.1:0-2660 GCA_030587585.2 Candidatus Njordarchaeota archaeon | reverse complement strand
CGCATGTGGTATATCGGTATATAATATCACGCCCCGAAGAATAGAAGTATTGTCTAGTATAAATCCCTGATAATCGTAGGATTCAATATAATAATTAGCTGTTATATAAAATGGCATCTGAACATCACGTGCATATGAGATATTATTCCTTGTTGCTAATTCCAGAAAATACTCGTGCATTTTTGAACTAACTGATACATTGTTCTTTACTATGTTTATCCCGAACCCCATTTGGTTCATAAATTCTATTTTTCTAGTTTCATAATCCACAAAAGGAAACACAAGAATAGCTTGTGATAATGTAAACCTCATTTTTAAGGACGAGATCAACGACTTATTTGTAGTCCATTTCGTATAGTTCATATCCGTGAATACAATAAGCGATAATGCTACATCATTGTCCATGAGCGATCGGAAGGCGTATCGTTCATAGAATTCTGGTAATGCATCGATATACAATATATTAAAACCAAGTTTAGAAAGACCCACAATCACATCCGAGTAATTTGTATAATTCCCAACTATGTATGCTCGCATCCTTACTTTCCAGTTATATTTTAGGAATGTATAATATTCGCTGAAGTCTATCTTCAAGGGGCTTTCTTCAAATTCAATTAGCAATCTGTTTTTGTATTCGCTGTAGATCGTATTTATTTTTTCTAGACTACTGCTTAGATATAATACATCTATTGTGATGTTGGCGGTTTTCACAAAGATGTATCCGTTATAATCAAATTCGGATATTACTTTCAATACTATGTTAGTTACCCTAATGTGTAAAGGCGAGAAATTAAATAAATAAAAACCCCCAGCAACTAGAGATGGTGTTTGCTTTGCTATTACAACATATTTATCGATTCCGTATCCCGCATATTTTAACAACATGACAGTTATGTTTTTGGCGTATTCAAACAAAATATTTCGATCCATTCGCTTTATTGCGATCACGCCAACTATGTATTCATTGACGTCATAGTATCGTTTTGTATAGATTTCTATGTCTACAATATTCTCAATGTCGCTATATGACCTCGTATTACTGCGATACGCTAATATCGGAATTATTTGACAAAAAATTAGTATCATAACAAATACGCTGATAATTTTTCTATTTCGCAACTCATACACCCCTGTTTTTCCGAAGAATAAACTATGTTTTTAATAATAAAAAAGGAAATTTCCTTTTTATTATTGATATGATGTGGTGTCTTTTTTGGCTAAACCTAAAGCAACGATCCGAGTTATGGGCGATAAGAAATTATCACATGAATTGATTTCAAAAATCGTAAGAATATTAGAAGAGGGTGGTTACGACTTTTCTGCACCACGAGAATATCCGATGTATAAAGATAAGAAAAATAGGAAAAAAGAAAATATCGATCCTTCCAGAACTCGCTTGTATATTTCAGTCTATTGATCTTTCTCCTCATCTTTTTCAAAGACAAAAATGTATTCTTGTTCTTTGTCTACAAGATATATCTTGTCGTTCTGTGGATCATAGATTATTTCTTCTGTGTCCCCGCCATATATCCTTTTGCCCTGCGGTTTTATTTCATCAATTTTGAAGACTATGGCTGGTCTTTTAAGTATTTCTTGTTCTATGTCGGGGATCTTTTCATCTTCGGATTTCTGTATTTCTTTAAATTCTCGCTTTTGTTTTTCGATTTCTTGTTGCAATTTAAGGAGTCTTAATTTGTATTCTAAGTTCTTGATTTGCATTTCCCTTACTTTCATTGCGACCCGCATAGGAATATTATAATATAATATTGCTGGGAAAACTATGAATACAAGTATCATTATAATGACTATGTCTGCATGATTTGTTAGAAAACACCCAAGATAGTAATTTGCATTTGGAAGACCATATGCGAAGAAGTTTAACAATATGTAAGCGAGAGGCAATGATATAAGGGCGGAAATGAATTTGTCGTCTTTTCTGAATGGCTCAACAACGAAATTGTATGCAATGAAGAATGATACTCTGAACAAAAATAAATACCAGATTAATAGCCCCGTAAATCCTACCCAAAAGTTTTCCACAAGAAATGCATCATAATATCTTATGGGATTAAATATTGCGTCCCTAAATCTGCCAATATCATGAGTTAGATATGCCTCTATGCCCGCAATTATTAGTCGAGATATAAGGACTGATGACGACAAAATTGATGTTAAAATTAAATAACTCGACATTTCATGCTTGTAAAAAATTCTAAAAAATGTATAAGCTATTATAAGTCCAGCGAATGCAAAAGCAATAATGCCTAAAACACTAGCAATATCAATGTTTATTTTGATGCACCCTTAACTATTTTTAATTTTCCCATGCGGGTTAACTCCCTTAATATTAATAAGATCAATATCATTATTAAAAGTATGATCGCAAGATAGTATGGATAGCCCCACTCGTAATATACGTCAAGTGTCTTGCTGTATATCGTTTCGGTATTGATCGTCATTAGTAGTTCTAGTCGCCCTTTACCTTGCGTAAACCCAAAGATCCGCATTGGAATACTAAACGTTGTTTGATAAGTCCCAGATACCGTTGTTATTAGTCGTATGGTTTTCAATATTTTTCCTGAAGGATCTGTGAAGATGAACTCGAAGACAACAGACATTTTCGATTGATTTATTATTGATCTGTAACTTAGATATAAATA
>JAUQYS020000312.1:0-12476 GCA_030587585.2 Candidatus Njordarchaeota archaeon | reverse complement strand
TGGAAAAAAATTTTTCGGCAATAACGGCCGCAGTACAGTCATTCGCTATTACGCATTTTGTATTATATTTTTTCTGTAAGTAATCCTTAACAGGAATATTTTTTATTTCTATATTTGGAGTATCTAAGATTCTTCCAGATCTAAGGTCTAAGGGGCCGATGGATCCTACACCTATCGCGTCTATAGAATCAATCTCGTTAATGGAGAGTAAAGAATCTATTGCCGAACACATATTTTCCAGGAATTCTAAAGGTGTGCCTCTTTTTTTTGTTCTAATTTTCTTCTTAGAGATGAATCTAGCTTTTTCATCCGATAGACCAATACGTGTCCAAGTAGCGCCAATGTCAATAGCAAGATAGAAGGGCAGTATTTTTCACCTCTATTTTTCGGGTTTAGACATGTTGTAAACATCGCTGTTATTGATGAGACTCTTTCTTTATGAGCTCGATTGCTTTTTTGAACCAGCTTGGAATGTCATTAGGAATGCGTGCTGTTACTATGTTTTTATCGACGACCACTTCAGAGTCTATCCATTCAGCTCCTGCCGCTAATAGGTCATCTCTAATACTGGGATATGAGGTGAGTTTTCTTCCCCTAATAACATTTGCGGAAATTAGAAGCTGAGGTCCATGGCATATCGCGATTATTGGCTTATTGTTCTTCGCGAAATGTTTGATGATTTTATTTGATTCATTAATTGCGTGAACTCTTATTCTTTCAGGCCCCCTACCACCAGGAATAATCAAGGCGACATATTCTTCTGGTTTTACTTCTCTTAATAATAGATCACATTTGATCTTATATCCGTGTTTGCCTATGATTTCTTTGACATATGAGGCGATGTGGACAGTGAATCCCTCCTCTCTTAATCTATATAGCGGATATAATAATTCTATATCCTCGAATTCCTGTCCAGCAATTATTAAAATTTTTTTCATGCATATTCACCTCATATTAACAAAGATTTTGATAAATATAATGCCTTAGGCTTTTTCAATTTTGTTCGATTTTAAGGATAGATACGCTATCTTTAACAATTTTGCTGGGAGTCTTATAATAAAAGACAAGATTCGTATATTATTTTTACGGAGGAGACAACAATGAAAAAAATAAAAGCGCTTATCATCTTTTTGATACTAGCGGCAAATATTCTTTGGCCATTAGCATATTTAACAGATGCGAGTGGCATTGAAGCTAAAAAAATAGCTAACTCACCATATATAGATCCCGCAATAATAAAAGAAAAAAGAAGTATAACGGATTTTTTGATATTATTCAAGGATGAATCATCACTACAAAAATCAACGAAGACAATGTCGAAGAACTGTGAGATTTTATCAAAATACAAGATAATTCCCATGATACTAGTAAGAGGCAGACCAGATAGGATTCTTATGGACGACAGATTAAGAGACAAAATAGCTGGAATATATGCCAACAAAAAATATGAACTAAAATGGGATACAAAAGCAAACAAACTTGGTGCGACAACAAATTACACCGCATATAGAATAGGCGCCAATGTTTTCTGGGAAAATGGATACGATGGTAGTGGCATAAGAGTATGTATTATAGACTCTGGAATAAACTCAACACACGGGGAGCTCTTCGGAAAAATAAATGTTTCAAAATCATTTGTCTCCCTGAGCTACGGCTATAATTACATGGATCCAACTACTGGAGATGCGATTGGTCATGGAACAGCGGTAGCGGGCATAATTGCTGGGCAAGGTATAGATCCGCGGGGTCAGGGAATAGCACCAGGAGTGGTCTTAATGAATGCTAAGGTAGTGGCTTCCGGTGGCAGTATAACATTAGCAGGGATAATCGCAGCAATCGAATGGGCAGTATATGGCCCAGATGATAATCCCGGTACAGGAGATGAGGCAGACATAATAAATATGTCGCTTGGTGGTACCGAGTCATATCACTCACCTACATGGTTGGCTATAAAAAAAGCGGCTGAGCAAGGCATACTTGTTGTGTGTGCTGCAGGTAACGAGGGCAACCAAGGAACAAGTGATGAAAGAATGCTAAATTCTATGAGTATTAATGATCCAGCAAACGCAATGTATTCAATAGCAGTTGGTGCTGTTTCTCCTTTTCTCGATAATATTGAGGAGTATTCATCGTTCGGACCGACGATTAATATGGTTGTTAAGCCCGAGATATCTGCACCATCTAACGTTATAGTTTTGGACTCTGAGGGGGGCTATACGAGCGGGGCGTGGCGAGGAACTAGCTTTTCGGCGCCCCATATATCTGGAGCATTAGCATTATTAGCTGACTACTTGGAGGAGAATCTTTCCAAGATCAATAGAAGAGATCTGTCATGGGCTACTCTAATGTATACGGCTTCGCCATTGTTTATGCAGGAAGGAGGAAATCTTGTAGAGTTTGAGGATCTTGCGGTAGGCGCAGGTGTTGTTAATTTAACTAAAGCATTTAACGTATTAAGCTCTTATACTATAAGCGATGAAAATTATCCACAAATGGTAACTGTACTTCCTAAGCGTCTTCCCACGGGTCTATGTAATTCTTCAAGCTTGGATAAAGTGGATTTCTTTCCATATTTTGACAGACTTTTTGTAGGTCAAACATTAGTGTTTAATTTTTCGATATTTGCGAGTAAGGAAACTGTCTTTGATGTGTCTTTATCTGGAAATATTAGCGATGTTCTTATCCTGAATTCTGATCCGTCTTTTGATTTTAGTCCGCCTGTATACTACTATGAGATTAATATTAGTGTTCGTTCAAACTCTTCTGAGGGTTACTATGTGGGAAAAATAGTTTTTAATGATTCAATATATGGGAATAGTGTAGAGATTCCCATGAAATTTAACATAGTAAAGCCCAGAGCCAGAGTATTGATGGATCTTAAACATACTGACTGGGTAGTGGATCATAGATATGGGCAATATAGGTTTTTTGTGAGGGATTTGGAGGTAGAAAAAAATATATCTGTTGAACAGCTTTTTCACGATGGGAAGATGAGCTATGATCTGCTGAGCAAATTTGATGTTTTATTGTGTCCAGATGCGGCTTCTGCTGAGGCCATATTATATGAGAACGGTTCATATAATTCATCGAGAGTTAATAATTTTGAGCCAAGCGAGATAGAGGATATATGGAAATTTATTGATAATGGAGGGATACTAATAATATTCGCTATTTTTGGAACATATATGGGAACATTGATACATAACATTACGAACATAAATGAGCTGCTTGAACCTACTGGAATAAATCTTCGAGATGATATATTTGTTAGTGCTGGAGATTACCCAATAGCGGTAGATCTCGTTGGGAAGCATGTAATATCTAGGGACATAGAAAAGCTGCCATATTATGGTATAGGACTTAGAGTAAATTTAGGTTTATCAGAACCATTCCTGATGTATGGGAACAAATATCTCGCGGCAACATATCAAGGTAGTAGGGGAGGAGGAGTTATTGCTCTTGGAACGAATTTTATATTTGATAATTGGGCATATTATGGGCTATATTCGGGATCGGGAGAGGATGGAGAAAACATAAAAATATTTTATGATAACCTCGCTAGTTTCATAACATCAGAGAAAAGCATAATAGAGAAAATAAAAACGTATAATGACACTCTTCTTCGCGGCTCTAATATAACTCTAAGAGTGTATAATACAACTAGCATTAAGAACGCAACATGGACATATACGCATTTGTTTGGGAACTATTCAGGAACACTATATTACGAAGAGACAGATTCATATTGGACTGCCGAGATAAATCTGCGGATAGCTGGGCAAGCATACGTTAAAGTTAAAGCAATTTTACTCGATAATTATTATGTTTGCAGAGCTATAAGTTTCGAAGTAGAAAAAACAGAGAATAATAGCCCAACAATAAGACTCTTAGATTTGAGCAATGGAACTACTGTTGATGCTTCTTCCATAAGTTCTGATGGCTTTACCATAAGAATAGAAATAACTGATGATGAGGCTCTATTACCAGAATCGTTGAATATTTCCATTAATCTTCCCAACTACGTGATGAATGTAGAAGAATCTAATACGTCAATTCTAATCGAAATAAAGTTTTCCAAAGACACAATTGAGCAATATGCTATGATGTATATGGGATCTTTCTCAATAATAATCAAGGTATTTTGCTCCGACGTTAATATTAATACAGCGACAAAAAATTTTGTAATCCATATGGAGCACGCAACATACGCCATGATGTGGCTTGTTTTTGTCATCATAATTGTGGCAATGATGATAATAATCGCTATCCTAATACTTAGAAAAAAATAATTTACTTATTTTTTCTTGATGATAATGCATAGTAGGGATTGAGAATTGCTTAGAGTCGTAAGTGTCATTGGAGACTCCGAAACTAGCGATAAGGGGGAAATAAAGTTCGCCGAAAAACTAGGAACGATGCTTGCGGAAAGAGGCTATGTAATTCTAACCGGTGGTCGTGGGGGAGTAATGGAAGCTGTCTGTAAAGGCGCTAAACAAGCTGGAGGCATTACTGTAGCCATATTGCCAAGCGCAGATAAGGCTGAGGCGAATCCATATGTTGATATACCTATTCCTACTGGTTTGGGGTGGGCTAGAAATCAAATCGTAGTCCTAGGGGGTGATGTGATCATTGCTATTGGGGGGAGAAGCGGCACGCTTTCAGAGATTGCGTACGCTTGGATGTATAATAAACCAATAATAGCTGTGCCGAGATTTGGTGGTTGGTCTATGTTACTTGGTGGAAAAAAAGTCGATGATAGAAGAAAAGATAAGATTTTTGTTGCAAATACGGTAGAAGAGGTCATTAAAAAGGTAGAAGAAATTTTTTCAGTTTTAAATAATTTTTAGTCTATGTATTTTTTGCGTTTTGCTGTGTGTGATTTGGAGATGCAATATATGATTAGTGCCCATAGAGGGGCGCCAAGTATGGCTCCAGAGAATACCCTAGCATCATTTAAAGAAGCATTAGAGTTAAACGTAGATTTTATAGAGCTGGATGTGAGGGCTTCGAGAGATGGGGTATTGGTAGTTATTCATGATGAATATGTTGATAGAACCACTAATGGCCATGGAAAAGTTTGTGATTTGCTCTACAGAGAGATTAAAAGTCTTGATGCTGGTTCTTGGTTTTCTCAAAAATTTAGGGGCGAGCGTATACCTACACTGAGACAAGCACTGAAATTGTTATCTTTTGGCGAGAAGGACATAATATTGGATATTAAAACGAAAGGAATTGAACAAAAGGCTCTAGATTTAATACACACAATGGGTCTCGGGAAGAAAACATGGATATCGGCTTCTGATATAAATATTCTTAGAAATGTGAGAAAAAAAGATCATCACATAAAGCTAATGTACATTGTGAGTGATCTGGATATGTTACTTATTGAAACATTAAAGAGAATAGATGTCTCGATGGTCGCACCTAAGCCTAATGGAATCGTTGGGAAAATAAGCTTATTTCAGAATAATGGTATACTAATAAATTTAGGTGTCGTTAATAGGATTTCTGATCTTTTGCTATACTTGGAGAAAGGAGTAAGGGTTTTTACTTCCGATAAGCCTGAGATTGTTTCCGTATTCAAGGGGGTCTTATAGGTTTGCTGGAGTGTATAGATTTTTATTTAATTTTGCTTTTTTTAAATATGATTAGATAGTATAAATATATTTTGTCTCCAAGATAGGTGTGTGTTGAATTGTCGTACCCTCCCAAAAAGCTTAGCCATCTGGTCAAAGCAAAAGGAATGGCTCGTAGCACTATGCTTTTTATTATGTTTTTATTTGCTATGAAGCTTGTTTTGGGGTATATTGCTGGCAGTGTCGCGTTGATAGCGGATGCATATCATTCATTATCTGACAGTCTCATGGTATTTGCCTCCTATCTTTCATTGAGGATAATATTGTCAAGACCAAATAAGAAGTTTCAATATGGGTACTATAGAGCGGAGGATATAGTATCGCTATTCATGGCGATAGGTTTTACATTTTTGGCGATGTATGTATTTTTTTATGGTTATAATGCCGTGATTAGTGGATTTCATGGAAGTAAAGAAGATGAAATTGCAGCGATAACGGCCGCTTTTGCGGGGGCTTTATCTATTGCTTTTTCTCATAAGCAAAAGAAAATAGCTCGAGAGGCTGGAGTAACATCTCTTGCTATGAGTTCTAAGGATCTTTTTATGGATGGTATAGTGGCATTTGGTGTATCTATAAGTGTTGTAATAAACAAGATATACCATATTCCGTTCGAAGGATATGCTGCTATGGTTATGAGCCTATTTATTTTGTCAATCGCGATAAAGGGAGGAAAGATAGCTGTTTTGAATTTGCTTGATGTTTGGAGCAGACCAGACATAGTCAACAAAATAAAAGAAATAATAAACAAGAAAAAGCCTTTAATTGCGGGAAGAATCAGATTGAGAAGGTGTGGGCCAATTATATATGGGGACGCCATAATTTATGCTCCAGAAGAAATAAGACTTGAAGATGTTGACGATATGTTGGAGGAATTAGAATCCGAGATCTATATGGCTATTCCAGAACTTCAGGAAATAGTGTTTGAGGTAGAACCACTTGAGGAAACTAAGCTTAGATGTGTACTGCCTATAAAAGAAAACAATGGGCTACAATCCGAGATAGAAGAACAATTTGAAGCCGCAAAAAAATTTTTGTTAGTTTTGATTGATACTAAAGGAAGCAAAGCAGAGATAGTAAAAGTGATAGACAATGTTTATCTAAAGAAAAGAAATGCCGATGTGAAACTAGCAAAACGACTAATAAAGGAAGACCTAGATTGCGTCATAGTTAGAGATATAGGAGAAGTAATATTTGAATTATTCAAGGCGTATAGTGTTGATACTTACGTAACCAAGGCTAAAATAGTTGAAGACGCTATTAGTGAATTCCTGAAAGAAAAATTAACCTTCATAGAACAATACGAAGAAATAGATAAAATGGAAAGCTAATAAGTATATTTTTATTTAATAATTCTTATCTCAACATAAATTAGAATTTTACAGTACTGTATTCCAATATTTATATAAATAATATTAAGCGTTAATTTTACCTATTGGTAAATGGTAATGGTGCAGAGTCCCAATGTTGCCATCAAGAAAGAACTTACTATATATATTGATGATTTTGGTAGCCATTGATAGAACTCTATACCTTATATTAACCTACGGCAACATAGACCATATATTCTTTGGATCAGTCATTGTCTTATTGGCAGCTATTTTTTCAGTATTGGCACTCATCAAGAATTATGGTGTAAGCAATTTATCATGCTTTATAACCGCTATCCTTGAGTTTATTACTGGGATATTTAATATCGTATGGTGGCTTTTTCAAGTTTCTTTCATACCAATCCTAGGAGGCGTAGTTGCATCGATCATAGGAGCATCATACATCTTTATGGTTTATTCACTAGAAGAAGAACAAGCAACAGTGACACAAGAAGGAGCTAATGATACACCCTATGCGGTAGAATTGGAAGATGTCCATAAATACTACTATGTTGGTACTGTTACTATAAAGGCTCTCAGAGGGGTCTCATTGAAAATAAGAAAAGGAGAATTTGTATCTATTATGGGCCCCTCGGGTTCTGGAAAATCAACTTTGCTAAATATGATCGGCGCATTAGACCGCCCCACTAAAGGAAAAGTGTACGTAGACGGTGTCGATATCACCAAGCTAGACGATGATAGCCTAGCTGAGCTACGAAACAAAAAGATAGGCTTCATATTTCAAGCCTTTAATCTTATTGGTAGAACTTCTGTTGAGAGAAATATTGAGATGCCTGCGATCGTAGCCGGTATGTCACGAAGAAAAAGATATCAAAAAGCCAAAGAACTGCTAAGAATAATGGGTCTTGATGAGTCAGCTCTTAAAAGAAGACCATCACAACTCAGTGGAGGACAGCAACAGAGAGTAGCCATAGCTAGAGCTCTTATGAATGATCCTACAATAATACTCGCTGATGAACCCACTGGAAATTTGGATTCAAAAACGGGAGAAGAGGTTATGGAATATCTTACTATGCTTAATAGAGAATTGGGGGTTACTGTTATTGTTGTTACTCATGATCGCTCTGTAGCCGAGATGGCTGACAGAATTCTCCATATTCGTGATGGTAAAATAGTTAAGGAAGAATTAGTAGGTGATAAGAAATGAATAAAAAATATAAATCTATAGGCGCATGCCTTATTTTGGGCGTAATATTTTTTGGGATATTGCCCGTTCTTTCTCAGCCAGTTAGTGTAGAGTTTTTCTTTAAGGATTCTTGGTGGGGTACTTATCAATCCTCCACGGCTCCAGAACCAGGGGATAAAAATGTTCCCCTCACAGTAGTTATTCAGCAAAGATCGGAATATTATCTAAGGGGAATTAGAGGATATCTCTATTTAACTCATCCATTTAAAGACGCAGAGGATGGCGATAATATAAGCTGTGCTGATGGCGTACCAATAGAGACGGAAGAGGGAAGAGAATATGATGTAATACCATATGGATCATTCTACTTAACCTTCCGATTGGATATTGCCGAAAATGCGACTGTAGGAGAATATACACTTGAATTAGAAATTGCTAACTATACTGCTATAGACGGGAATGATACATTTCATGCGGGGATAGCACAAAAAATTAATATTACAGTACGAATATCAAACAGGGCCCCAGAGGTAAAAGAGAAAGATCCTGAAAGTAGTTCTGTTACTATTTATGTAGGAGAAAATGAAACATTCCATGTCAAGGCCGAAGACCCAGATAATGATACGATAACATACAGATGGCTACTCGATGATGAAGTAGTACTGGAGGGAGAAGACGTTACTAATTTTACATATGTGGCCAATAGGAGCGACAGAGGCACGCATACCCTGGAAGTTAAGATATCGGACGGCGACATGGAAACTGTTGTTTCATGGTCAATTGATGTTCCTAATCGAGCGCCAGAGATAAAGGAGCAAGAGCCCTCTGATAGTCAAGTATCCATATATGTTGGTGATAATAGGACATTTAGGGTTGAAGCCGAGGATCCTGATGAAGATAGCATAACATATAAGTGGTTACTAGATGGAGATGAGGTTCTTAAAGGAGAGACAGCTAATAACTATACATATAGACCAACAGACGATGATGTAGGCTCGCACACGATAGTTGTGGAGGTCACAGATAGTGAGGACTCTACTACCCGAGTCACGTGGACGGTTAATGTTGAGATAACCAGCAAAACAAAAGTTGATCCTTCTGCTGAGTATGTTATGGCTGGAAGAAAAACAAGTGTAAATATAACACTAACAAACAATATATGGCAGGGAACGGTTGAGATTGATCTATCGTATCCAGATTATGTGGCTGTGTTCTCTGATACTCACTGGACTTTTAGGAATGTTTCTCCAAATGATAACCTAACTGTCGAAATAAGACTTTATGTACCATCAAAAGTTTTAACTTCTTTTGGAGAAGTTGAGCTTGTGGGACAGACATTAGACTTTACGCTTGATTTGAGTTTTACTGATAGATATGGAAGATCTCATAGTGAGTCGCATAGTGCTGAATTTATAATTAGGGGCGGTGTGAATCTTAGATATTTCGGTCAGAGCGTTGAGCCCTTGGTTATTACTGCTGGAACCGAGGTTGAGGTCTCGGTGACTATACTAAATGTGGGTGTTGCTACAGCTCAATTTGCAAATGCAACTGTTGTGCCGAGTGACTATATAGAACTAGTTGCTGAGAGTTTCTATTATATTGGAGATATTGAACCAGGAGCACCAATACCAGTGGTGCTAAAGTTTAGAATCAAAGAAAATGTTAGTCCAGGGTCGTATACTGTTAAGGTGTTGATATATTACTTTGATGACGTATACAATGAGGTACATGACGAGATAATGTTTGGATTTGTTGTTGTCGAAGCGACGAATACACAAACGGCTACAAATACTTTGGATATCAAGAGCTATATCGGGTATGCCTACATAGTCATAGCTCTTTGTGCTATAGGCATTGCTATATTGCTTATCAGACGAAGAAAAAGCTGAGGTCGAGCATTTTGGAATTTATTATTTTGGCATTCGAGGCACTAAAAGAAAGGAAGATAAGGTCAATATTCACTATAATCATGGTCATTGTTGGTGTGGCCCTTATTGTGGGCGTTACTGGGATAAGCATAGGAACAAGAAACTTTATAAGCGGCGAGATAGAGAAATTTGGAACAAATATAATTATTGTTTATCCATCTGGAGGCGAATCAATAGGTGACGCAACTATCAATGAGATATCGAGGATGGAAGGTGTGGAAACCGTAATTCCAGTAGTGTCGCGTCCCGCAACAATGACCGCTAGGGGTGTAGAAAAGGACGCTATGATAGTTGGTATAGAGTTTTCTAAACTTTACTA
The DNA here is from genome assembly GCA_030587585.2 of Candidatus Njordarchaeota archaeon. Lineage (GTDB taxonomy): Archaea > Asgardarchaeota > Njordarchaeia > Njordarchaeales > Panguiarchaeaceae > Panguiarchaeum. Next base: position 2,079 of record JAUQYS020000312.1, on the reverse strand, counting down.
TTTGATGCCTGAGCTTAAGTTGGAGGATGGTATAATACCGCCAGAGCGAGATCCTGTGGGGGTTGTTTTGGGATACCAGATAGCATATAATCCCGATGGTTCTGTATACGCAGAGGTGGGGGATGTTTTGAGAACTGAAGTAACTCTCATAGAGGAAGATCAAGTAAGGACGAAAGAAAAAAGTCTTGTTGTTAGAGGAGTATTTAGCTACTTTGGTAGCTTCGTCATACCCGTTGATAGCATGTTGTGGATACCATTGGAAGTCGCAAAGAAATTTTTTGAGGCTGATGGCTATGATACTGTATATGTTATAGTTAGGAATGAATCAATTGTAAATCAGACTGCGGAGACTATTGCGGATAAATATAATTTACGAGTTGTAAGCCCCCAGGAAATCATAGAAACTGTTAATAGGATTATGGGGGCCATAGATCTCTATATTGGCGCCATATCGGTAGTCTCTTTGCTTGTAGCTGGCATAGGAATAATAACGACGCTTTATACTTCGATGCTGGAAAGAATAAGAGAGATAGGTGTTCTAAAAGCTATAGGCTTTAAGGGTAGGCATATATTAATGTTGTTTTTGTATGAGGCTCTGCTGATTGGTATTATAGGGACGATTTTTGGTATGATTGGTGGGGTAGTGTTATCTAGGGTTCTAGTGATGTTGTTTTTCTCGAAATTGAGGTTTCCTATACAGCCTGTTTTCACTCTAGAAGTGTTTGTTAGAGCTGGAATAATGGCAATAGGTCTAAGTGCTATATCTGGACTATACCCTGCTTGGAGAGCATCTAAACTAGATCCTGTAGTTGCGTTGAGATATGAGTAGTTTTTATTTTTTCTTTTTAAATACACAATTTTTTTTATTTTTTTGGAGTTTGAACATGTTTGAAGTATGGTTTGGACATTTAAAAGTTTCTCAGATCGGTGGAGCAGAAGTTGTCTGAGGATTCTGAGGACCGGATAGAATTAGAAAAAGCACGGAATATGGCTTTTCATACGATGATGTTTTTGCTTTCATTGTTCATCGGGAAATTGATAGTAGGTGTTATTACGGGAAGTATTGCTTTAATAGCTGATTCTTTTAATTCACTTTCCGACACACTAATGATCTTTGCGGTATTTGTTTCTTTGCAGATAATTATGAGGAAGCCGAACGGCAAGTTTCCTTACGGATATTATCGTCTAGAAGACATAGTGTCCTTGATGATGTCGATAGGTTTTTTGGGATTATCAACATATATTATCTGGAATGGAGCCGAGTCTATAATATTAGGATATGAGGGGAGCAAAAATTTTGAGACAGCTGTCCTTGTGGAGTTATTTGCCGGCTTTGCATCTCTGCTTTTTTCGATAAAACAACAGAGAATAGCTAAGAAAGCAAATGTCACGTCATTGTCTCTGAGTGCTAGAGATCTGCAGATAGATACATTATCAGCAATATTTGTGGCGTTTAGTATTTATTTGGATAGATATGTATCCCTACCTTTTGAGGCCTTAGCTACGATCCTTGTTGGTATATTAATAAGTACTACGGCGATAAGGGGACTAAGAACATCTGTTACTAATTTGCTCGATATATGGAATAAGCCCGAGATAATCCATAAGATAAAGAGAATTATCAACGATACAGGAAAATTTAGAGTGGGCTTTGTACGGCTAAGACGGGCTGGACCCTTTATTTTTGGAGAAGCTATAGTATACGCACCAGAAGAACTAAGACTTGAAGATGTAGATGATATTCTTGAGGATGTGGAGAAAAAGATACGTAGTGAAATTCGGGAGCTACAAGAACTAGTTATTAATGTTGAACCACTCGAAGAATCAAAGGTCATATGTGCGATTCCTATTGCTGAACGTCATGGCGGTAACTATTGTTTGGCCTCGACATTTGGGTCAGCAAAGAAATTTATTATTGTTGAAATTGACAAGAACACAAATAAAATATTAAACATGAAGGAGATTACTAATATGTATACGAGATATAGAAACCCCAGCATTAAGATAACTAAAAAGCTTGTGGAGTGTGGGGTTGACTGTATATTAACGAGAAATATAGATGAGGCGGCATTTGAGCTT